>NZ_JBXWSB010000057.1:0-27240 GCF_059613205.1 Ruegeria sp. BHSB064 | reverse complement strand
CGTTCGGATTGTGGGCGAGACTATCGCCGAGATCGACACTGGAAACGCGGTTCCGCGTGGTGCAATCGACTGCGAAGGCGACTATGTCAGCCCTGGTCTCGTCGAATTGCACACTGATAACCTTGAACGCCACATTCAACCCAGGCCAAGGGTGGATTGGCCTCATGCCGCTGCGATCCTTGCGCATGACGCGGAGTTGGCCAGCACTGGTATCACGACCGTTTTTGATGCCATGCGGGTCGGATCGATCCCGTCAGGGGCGGCGCGTTATGGAAAGTACGCCCGTGGCCTGTCGCAGGAACTGTGGGATTTGCGGGAACAGGATGCGCTGAAGATAAGCCACTTCCTGCATCTGCGGGCCGAAGTGTGTTCCGAGACATTGGTAGAAGAGCTGGAAGAATTTGGGCCAGAGGACCGGGTTGGTCTTGTGTCCATCATGGATCACACGCCCGGACAACGGCAGTTTCGCGACATGACCAAGCTTGAGGCGTATATGAAAGGCAAACATGCGATGGACGATGATACGTTCCTACAGCATGTGGCCCAGCTAAAGGGCCTTCGCGACCGTAACGGCGATGTGCATGAGGTTGAGACCGTTAAGGCCGCGCGCCGCTTTGGGGCGGTTCTGGCCAGTCATGACGACACAACCGAAGATCAGGTGAAAATTTCCGCAGGTCACGGCATTCGGCTAGCTGAGTTTCCTACAACGGTCGAAGCCGCGCGGGCCTGTCACGATCACGACATCAAGGTCATGATGGGCGCGCCGAACATTATTCGCGGCGGCTCGCATTCGGGCAACGTCGCTGCACGGGATTTGGCCGAACTTGGGCATCTGGACATCATGTCATCGGATTATGTGCCGTCGGCCCTGTTGTTGTCGGCTGCCATGCTGGGCGAGATGTGGGATGATATGGCGCGCGGGATGAAAACCGTCACCCTGGCCCCCGCGCAAGCCGCAGGGTTGGAAGACCGGGGAGAGTTGCGCGCCGGTGCCCGAGCAGATGTCATCCGTTTCCGGATGCGGGCCGGGGTTCCTGCGCTTAATTCGGTTTGGGCGCGCGGTCGGCGTGTGGCGTAATCAGGCGGTGTAGAACAGGTATCGGTCCGGGGCAATCGTCTCGGGCCCTTTGATCTGGTCAAAGCCGACAAGGGGCTGACCGGAAATCAGCAAACCGCCGGGCTGCATGACCTGCGCGATCAATGGGCTGAGCCGCGCGGCTTCTGCCACATCTTCCTGTTTGATTCCACGACCAAAATCGTAATGTGCCAACGCGATCTTATGCCCGTCTGCCGCCAGTTTCTTCAGCATTGGTTCGGCCTCACCTTGCAGGAAATCTTCGGCCGGAGGGGTGCTGTCCGGGTGGCATTGCAGGACCCGGTCCATCACCCAGATCCGGCGCTCTGGCAGGATTTCACGCAGGTGATCATAGGTCCGGCCATTGCCCAGACCCATGTCCAGCACATCGCCCGCTTGGCCACTGACTCGCTGGGCAGCCCAGTTCAAACCGTCACGTTGAGCCGTCAATCGGCGCAGCATGGAATCCAGTCGGCTCATGGTGGTGTCCTTATTCGTTCTTAGGCGCGACCCAGATCGTGGCCGGGCCGTTCAACAATTTGCGCAGCAGGGCCTCGGTAAAGGTCCAAATGTCCTGATCATGGACCAGATGATGGGTCAATACGCCAAATGGTTCAGCGTTGTCTGCGCGTCCTTCGCGCCGGTCGCGCAACAGATCAACTGTCTGCGCGATCAGGATATCGGGGTTAATCAGACTGCGTGTGCCGCGCCAATCAATCGGGTCAAGATGCGTGTTGATCTGCTCAAGTCCCGGTGCGGAAAGGCGTATTTTGCGGGGCGTTGCCGTGGACAGAATGCGGAAGCCCAGAGAGGGAAGTTGTGCAACCATCTCAGGCGCGATGCGGTTCCATGGAGGAACAAACATAGGCCGCACGGTATCACCGAAAAGATCACCAAGACGTGCCATTCCTGACTTTGCGTCGTCGACCATCTGCTCCAGCGGTCGATTGAGACGGAACTCGGCCTTCTTCTCTCCCTCCGGCGCGTGGTTAGCATGTGACCAGCCGTGTACTACAGGGATCAACGAGGGTCGGTCCGCAACATACTCGGCCAATGCCGGGGTCGCGTCGTGGGGGATGACGGCCAGATGAACCGGCAGGCCCAATTCCGCAGACCGACCAGCCAATTGGTCCAACTGTGGCGTCGGAGCGACGGCGTCATCGTCACGCCACCAGAGTGGAAATGACAAACCCGACGCACGCCAGTGATCCAGCTCGGCGTCCAGAGGGTGCCAGTCGGGGGTCATGCACGCTGCTCCAACAGGCGTTTGGCGATGCGTACGCTTTGGGCGGCGCCGTCAAATCCGAAATCCTGTTTTGCGCGAGGACCATCATCAACAACCCGTTTCACAGCTTCGGCTAGGGCGGTTCCGTTCAGGGCCTGACTTTCCAGAACTTCGATTGCGGACAGCCCGGACAGGCTCTGCCCGCGCAGACCTTGCTCAACCTCTTTGCCATCATCGAATGGGACAAAAATCGCAGGTGTTCCGCTTTGCAGAATATCCATGGCGGTGTTGTAGCCGCACATGCTGACCGACGCTGCCGCAAGTGGCAACATCTGGCGAAAATCCGGGCGCACAGGTTCAAGGATGACTGAGGTGCCTTTGGCCTGTTCCGACAGTTCGGCAATCCGTGCCTTTGCATCCGTCCCGCCGACCAACAGGCGCCAGCGCCTGTTGGGCATCTGGCGGGCGGCCTCGATGGCCGCACGAAAGATCGGCTGCCCCACGGACCCGCCACCGGCGCTGACCAGAATTTCACCTTCACCTACCAAGTCCGGTTGAGGTTGGGGCAATTCCGGCGCAACAAAGCCGGTATAGTGCAACCGGCCTGCCAGTTGATCTGACACCGGCCAACTGACCGACAGAGGCGTCACGCTTTCGGTCGAGTGGACCAGTACGCCGTCATAATACTTGTTTACGATGTCGTCCGCGCGCTCTGCTTTGGCAGGTTTCGAGGGCGGGGCCAGAATGTCCCGGATCGACCCCAGAATAACCGGACGTACCGGCAGCTTAGTTGCTGTGCTCAACGCTGCGTCGAACTCGGCGGCCAGCGATCTGCGTCCAAAGGGATAAAGTTCGGTGATCAGCACCTGCGGCTGGAACGTTTTTACGGCCTGAACCAGAGCCGCCGTCCGTGCCTCATGATAAGCGGCATCCGCCTCTTCACCAGTTTCTGTCAGCAAGCGGGTGAAGTTGGTGCCGTCCGACCTTAAAGGGGGCAAGCCAAACACCGTCAACCCACTGCTGTCCAACTGAGGTGCAGGCATTCCGCCCGTCACAACCATAACCTCATGCCCGTCATCCCGAAACGCGCGGCCAAGGGTCAAAGCGCGGCTGAGATGCCCTGTTCCCAGCAGGTGCGTGACAATGATCATTACCTTCATGGCAAGGTCTCGCGTTTTGGCAGGCGTATGGGATCGGGGTCAGCGGTCATGGTGTTCATATCGACGATATACAGCCGATTGCGTTTGATCTTGAAGGGGGCAGGTCCTTCGAAATTCCAACCCCAGGCTTGGGCCAGAATGACCCGCATAATGCCGATATGGCAGACAGCGACCGTATCGTTTTGCATCGCGGACAACCACGGACGCAGCCGTTCCCGCACATCTGCCGGGCTTTCTCCGTCAGGCGGCCGGAAATCCCAACTCCAATCTTCGATATGCTTGTAGCCGCTTGTTGTGTCCGCGATCAGATCAACGCCGCGCTGACCCTCCCAAGCGCCCCAGTTCATCTCGGTCAGAGCGTCTGATGTCTGCGGGCTACGACCCGAGACGATCTGTGCCGTCTCATAGGCGCGTTGTAATGGGCTGGACCAGATATCAGCCTGTGCCCAGCTGTCCGGCAGGCGATAGCCTGCCAATTCCGTTCGTGCAGCATCGTCGAGAGGAATGTCGCTGCGGCCTTGTATTTGACCGGCACGGTTCCAGTGTGTGTGTCCGTGGCGAAGCAGCGCAAGCTTGGTCATGGCGCATCCTTCAATAAGGGGCGGAGAGTTGCCCAAAGGCGGGCAGTCGCTTGTGGCATAAGATGACGGTCAGCCACATAGTTGCGCGCAGCCGCGCCAAGGGAGCGGCGCAGTGACGCGTCCTCCAGCAGGGTTTGCAGACGCTTTGCAATGCCTTGCGCCCCATCGTCAACTGATGGGTAAGTTGCAGGGGCCAGCACATCCCGCACGCCCGGTCGATCTTGTGCAAGCACCGGCAAGGCTGCTGCCTGTGCTTCAAGGTAGATCATTCCATAAGCTTCGTTCACACCGGGCCAAACCAGCAAAGAGGCTTGTTCGTAGACCGCTTGCAGCGCATCGCGGTCGAGTTGGCCCAGAAAGCTGACCTTTTCTCCGAACGGGGCCATAATGGCCTCGACTTCTGATCGCGCAGGCCCATCTCCGGCAATGTGCAGCCGCCACTCATCTGCCAGATGCGAAAGCGCTTCGGCCAAGATCTGGTAAGAGGCCAGCTTGTCCCCGTGTCGCATCATGCCAACGGTCAGCATCGGACCTTCCCCGCTTGTTGCAGGGGGCAGCTCGGATTGCGGCAGAAATGGAGGCAGCTCTACCAAAGCCTGATCGCCAAAGCGATCCCGTTCCAATGTGATCAGGTCGTTGGCGGTGTGATAAAAGATGACATCAGCTGCATCGCAGGCTTGATGTGCAGCGGCGGCGAAACCGGCCCAGGGGCCATTTAGCCTGCTGGATGCACGGGTGCTTTCCAACTGAACATAGGGAATGCCGCGGGCCTTGCAGACCTGCGGCCCCAACAAATCAGGGGCCTTATAATAGTTGTGATACGTGACCCACAAAGCCGTATCCGAGGGCAGGTCGGAAATTAACCGTTGTGCTTCTTCTTCTGCCGCGCCGCGCAAGGCGTGTTGAAGGTCCGGATCGCCGCTCTTGTCATAGATTCTAAGGTCCGACACCAGATCGACCCTGTCGCCTTCGGCTTTGAGGGCTTTGATCAGGTTCCGCGCCATTTCGCGGTCGCCCGAGGGGGTCGGGCTGTTGGGAGACTTCATTGGTGCATAAAATGCGACCCGTGCCATCATGCGTCTTCCATGCACATGGCGTTCAGACGTTTGGACAACTGCGCGATTCCCGGGTCCATCCGAAACTCGGCAATCAGCCTATCATAAGCGGCGCGCGCCATCTGAGACGCCTGTTGCGGATTGCTGGCTAATGCTTCGACGGCTGCCGCCAATGCGGCCGGGTCGTCGTCCGACAATATGCCATGCGTTCCCGTTTCAATGAACTCCGGGATAGCCGACACAGGCGTCGACAGGATGGGCAACAGCTGAGATGCTGCCTCCATCAACACATTCGGCAACCCGTCGCGGTCGCCATCTTCCGCGATACGGCTGGGCAGAACAAAGAGATCTGCCTTTCGCATCGCATCGATTACCTCGGGCTGATCGCAGGCACCTCTCCACGTGACGCGATCACCGATGCCAGTGGCATTCGCCTGTGCCTGCAAAGCATCGCCTAAACCGCCGCCACCGATATGGGTCCAATGCCAGTCCAGAGTGTCCGGCAGAAGGGCAAAAGCCGCGATCAGCCGGTCGAACCCCTTTTTCTCAACCAGTCGCCCAACCGAGATCATATGAAATGGGCTTTCAATTGTGCGCAATATGCGGGTCGGCGGGTCCGGAAACCGCGACAAGTCAAGCCCGTGATAGATCAGGTCCATGCGATTGGGATCATCCGCCAGGCCCCGCAGATGCTCAGCCCCAATGGCTGTGCAGGTGGCCCCGAACGTGGCCCCATGTGTTGCGGCCTGCAGCTTTTCACGCTTTTCCCATTCGGGCGATGTCCAGATGTCCTTGGCGTGGGCTGAAAAGCTCCACGGTAATCCGCGCATGATGGCCGCATAGCGGGCAACAGACGACGGTGTGTGCATGAAATGCGCGTAAAGCCCGAGAACTTCGGCGGGTAGTTCAGCGGCCAGAACGCAGGCTTGCCCAAAGCGCCGGATGCGATTTGGTGTTGGGTCGCGACGCAAATCCTGCCGCCAGATCCGATAGGCTTCGGCGTAGCCCGGCATGGTTTGCGCAACCGCGCGCGCGGCCCACACTCGCTGCGGCTCTTCATAAAGGTATTCCGGCAAGTAATGGACCTGGCCGGTAAAACGGTCGTGCAAGGGATGGCGTTTGGTATCTGTCGGGTGGCGCAGCGACCAAATGTCGAACCGATGGCCCGCGTCCTGCAGTGCTACAAGCTCTTGCGCAATGAATGTTTCGGACAGTCGCGGCCATCCTTTGACCACAACCGCCAGCGTCGGAGAATCTGCGGTCATCCGGTGGCTCGTTCCTGTTCCCAGGTCAGCAGGCTGTCAATGCGATCGGTGACATAATCCAATCCGTCCAGCAAACCGGTCTGAATGGCTTGCGAGGGCAGGGCTTGTTCGGGCAGGTTGCGGATCGCGGCGATCATCGCCTCGGGTGTCAGGCCGTCACGGTGTTCGTCCAGCATTTTGACAAGGCCCAACTCTTCTGCGCGAGAGGCGCGAATCCACTGTTCCAGCCGGGGCGTGGTGCGCGGGACGATGACGGCGCGTTTGTCGAAGGACAGAACTTCGCAAAACGTGTTGTACCCGCCCATGCATACGACGCCTTCCGCCCCTGCAAACAGGGTTTCGATCTGGGATTCAAAGCCTACTGCCGTCACGCGCCCGTTCAGTGCAGCAACACGCGTTTCGAAGTCCTCGCGCAGTTCGCCCGACAGAAACGGGCCATACACCAGAACGGCGCGCGGAGACAGGTTTGGATCTTTTTCATACGCGGACAGGACGAGGTTCACCATTGCCTTGCCGTCCCCGCCCCCACCCGGGGTGATCAGGATATAGGGCTGCTCGGGCGGCTCACCAACCGGGCCCAGATCCCGACGCAGGTATCCTGTCCAGTGAATGCGGGATTGGGCAGCAGCACTGAGCGGCAAGCCCTGGGTGGGATCATAGATTGACTTCAAGCCATAGACCCAGATTTCATGATAAAAACGCTCAGTCGCCTCGACAGCTTCTTTGCGCGCCCATTCGGCGGCCAGCATCTCGGGTTCATCCAGAACATCCCGTAACCCCAGCACCAGTTTTGTGCCGCAGTTGCGTTCCAGATAGGTCAGCGTTGGCAACAGTTCACCGCGGAAACCGGTTGGTTCTTTGTCGACGATCAGCACATCGGGGTCGAATTGCTGAACGGCTGTCTGAATCAGACCCGAGCGCAGCTCGGTCACTTCATCAATGCCCATACCAATTGTGCGCGCGGCATAGGATCCATCGGCGCGCTTGGTCACGCCAGGCAATCGCACGTGATCGACGCGGCGAGGAAAAGTAAAACGACCTGCCACCGGAGAACCGGTCAGGATAAGCGCAGACGCACCCGGGTCGGCCTGAGTGATCGCCGCGGCCAAAGCCCGCGACCGGCGCAAATGGCCCAGACCGAAGGTGTCGTGGCTGTAAAACAGGATACGCGGCGCGCGGTCCGGTTTGGAGGTGGTTGTGCCTAGGCTCATAGAGTTGCCCGTCTTCTTGATCTCGATGCGAAATCCGCGCGTTTGCAAGCGTTATCGTATATTTTCTGGTCGTGCTTGCCAAAGGCGGAAAAGCGCCCCTGCAAATGTTCCAAGCATTGCGATTTGGCAACAGCATATTGACGAATTAGCGACATATCGCACCAAAGCTTGGAGAAGATCGGAACAGGATCGTTCAAATCGCTGACGCGCAGACGCCCGCAACCTGTGCAATTTCATATTCAATTTTTGTCAGATTGAAAATAGCTGCAAAACGACTGTGCGCCAAGAACACGCCCCAACACGATATTGAGACGGGGTGTGTGCGAGTGTTTGAACTGCCTTCAACGCTTCTCTATTCTGGCCTGCATCGGGAAAACTGGATGCAAGACCCCATGAAACATACCTTTCTGGCCGCAATAGTCCTGTCTTTGTGGGCCTTCATTCTGGCTTTTCCGGTCGGCGTTTCGGCGCAGACATCCTTGATTCCCGGTTACGGTTCGGGGTCGGGCAGCACATCCGATACCCCGCCCGAAAACGATCTTGCCGCCGCGATCCGTGCCGCCAGCGAGGCTGGCGCGAGTGTGATTGTCATAGACAGCACCGGTCAGGTTGTAACAACGGCGGGTAGCGCCGAGGCAAGCTCAGCCGAAGGCGGCGGTGGGGCAAACAACCCCATGAGCGACGGATCGCAACTGATGAAGGCGCAGGAGCGGTTCTCGAAATTCCGCGATTCGATGCAATCGCGGTTCGAAGCTCTGCCCTATTCGGTGTTCGAGGTGCAGTATATTCTGCGCCAAACCAGCCCCGACGGGCGGATCCAGACCTATGTCGAGGTTCTGGGATGGAACATCCTGTTCCTGCTGCTTGGGCGTTGGCTGTCGATCGAGATTTACGGCAAACGCTTTGCTCGGCGTTGGGTTGTGGCCCGGGTCAAAGACGACCCTGTTGGATACCGCGAAAAGATGCCGTTCCTTGTCTTTCGCTTTTTGATGGGGATTGGCGGCACGATCTTTGCCATGCTCATGGCGCTGATTGTTGGGTATCTGTTCTTCGGCGAGGCCGAGGATATCTCGATCCAGTTTACAGTCACGGCCATCTTCACGGCGTTCTTCCTGGCGCGCACTGTATCCGATTTGTGGCGGATGGTTTTGTCGCCCTATCTGAGCCAATACCGTCTGCCGCCTTTCTCGGACAAAAACGCGCGCAGGCTTTACATCTGGGCGTCGGCATTGGCGACCTACGACATCTCGGTTGTTTTGTTTGCGACCTGGGTCGCGGATTTTGGTCTGAACTACAACGTTTACGCCATGGTTTACGGCGGGCTCACGATGCTTGGCGCGTTGGGCAACGTTCTTATGATCCTGTTCAACGCCCGCGCGATCTCGCACGCGATCCGGGGTGGACGGACGTCGGATCAGGTATCGTGGTTACTGCGGGTCGTGTCCTATGGCTGGGCGCCGGTCCTGATCGTCTACGTCGTGTTCAGCTGGTTTCGTTTGGCCGTTGATCTGGCGCTGGAGAACCCGACGCCGATTCCTCTTATTGCCAGCAGCTATCTGATCTTCATGTCCGTCGTCATCGCCTATGGCGCGATGAATTATTTGCTGGAGCGGTATTTCGACCGGTCCCGCATGATTGACGAAATCAACGAAGAAGCAGCCGCCGCGGATGACGACGTCGCACCGGTGGAAACGCCCGAGGCGGAGCAGCGCAAGCAATACCTTCTGACTTACGAAGATCTGGCCCGCCGGGTGGCTGGCATTCTGGCTTTTGTGATTGGGGCCTATGCGCTTGTCGTCATCTGGTACCCGGACGCGGACTGGAGCCAGGATTTGCCGGTCGAGCGCGCGCTGGATGTAATGGTCATCATCTTCATCGGCTACATCCTGTTTCACTTCTTCCGCATCTGGATCGACAGTAAAATCGCTGAAGAGGTCGATGACGGGAGCGAGGCTGAGCTGGGCGATGAAGGTGGCGAAGGCGGGCAAAGCCGTCTGGCAACGTTGCTGCCCCTGTTCCGCGGTGCCATTCTGGCCGTTGTTGTTGTGACAATCGTGCTGATTGTTCTGATGGAACTGGGCATCAATGTCAGTCCGCTCTTTGCTGGCGCCGGTGTGGTTGGTCTGGCGGTTGGCTTTGGTTCGCAGACATTGGTGCGTGATATATTTTCCGGCGCGTTTTTCCTGTTGGATGATGCGTTCCGCAAAGGTGAATACATCGACATCGGGGATGTCAAAGGCACGGTGGAAAAGATCTCGGTCCGGTCTATGCAACTGCGTCACCATCTGGGTGCGCTGAACACCATTCCTTTTGGTGAGATAAAGGTGCTGACGAACTATTCCCGCGATTGGGTCATCATGAAACTGCCCTTGCGCGTCACCTATGACACGGATGTCGAGAAAGTGCGCAAGCTGATCAAGAAACTGGGTCAGCAATTGCTGAGCGATCCTGTGATTGGCGACAATTTCATCCAGCCGCTGAAGTCTCAGGGTGTGATCGAGATGCAGGATTCTGCCATGATCATCCGGGTCAAGTTCATGACCAAACCGGGCGATCAATGGTTGGTGCGTAAAAAGGTCTACCAGGACATTCGTGAATTGTTTGCCCGGGAAGGAATCAAGTTTGCACACCGTGAAGTGACCGTGAGACTGGCGGAAGGTAAAGAAGCAGAGGATCTGACGCCCAAGCAACGTGAAGCGGTGACCGGAGCAGTGCAGGCTGCAATCGACGAAGATTATCTGGATGACATCGGGCCGGGCGGCGACGACCGATAGGGGCTCTCCCGCCGCTTTGGATTGCGTCTCTGACGAGACGCCACACAAAGCGTTGGGCCGGGGCCGCGCGTTCCGCGCGGCGGTTGGGTCACTGGGCGTTAAAGGGCCAAACAGGCTTGGATGTGCCCAGTTTTGATGCAGGCAGATCCCAGCGCATTGATGCCTCACCGACTTGCAGCGCAGGCTTGAGCCGCTGGCCGGGCCCCCAGCCGGAGGCTTCGGGTTCTGTGTTGTAGTCTGCGGTCGTTGGGCTGATGGGTGCGGCGTCGGCATCCTCCTTGCCGAGAACGGCCAGAAGCTCGGCCGTGCGAGCAAGGGACAGGTGGGCGTGCATGATGGAATTGCCCGATGCGGCCTCTGCCAGCGCTGACAGAACGGCGGCGGCCATCAAATAGCCTGTCGCATGATCCAAAGCCTGAACTGGCAATGGGGTCGGTTTATCTTCGTTTGCCCAGCCCATTCCGGTATGGGCAATACCGGCGCTCATCTGGACAAGGCTGTCAAAACCGCGCCGGGTAGACCACGGGCCTTGCCAGCCATAGGCGTCCAGAGTGACCTCAATCCGGTTCGGGGCAAGCTCATCACGCTTGGCGCGTGTCAGACCCAAAGCGTCCAGCGCGCCCGGTCGATACCCGTGCACAAACACATCCGCCTGAGACAGCAACTCTTGCAGCCGTTTCAGCCCATCGTCTGATTTCAAGTCAAGATAGGCGCAGTGTTTCCCGAGCGAGATGTCGGGGATCACACCCGGCTCATCCCAATCAGGTGGGTCGATGCGCAGAACCTCGGCCCCGAAACCGGCCAATGTGCGGGTTGAAACCGGACCGGCTAGAACACGTGTCAGGTCAAGCACGCGCAATCCTGCCAAGGGCCGTTCGGCAGTTGCCTGCGGCCTATCGCGCAGCTTGACATAGCGCGGTCCCTGCCAACCGATCAGCGGATCGCGTGACACGGCGCGTCCTTGCGGGTGTTCCAGCCACTCAGTGCGGCTTCGCATGGCCGCTGCAACGCCGCCTTCCGCGACCACAGCAGTCTCAAGCTGGGCTATGGACCATGACTTAACGGCAGCGGCCACTTTCTGTCGATCAGGCTGGGCACCAAGGACTTTTAACGCTGCGGCTCGATGGCGGGTCAGGTTGGTATGCAACCTGATCCACCCGTCCGACGCTTTGTAATCACCAGCGACGGCATCCCACAGGCTCGGCATTTCCCAACCGTCTGGTTTGAAGGAGTAACCGAACCAAAGGGACGCCAGCCGGTGATCGACGGTGCTGTCAGGTGTGGCAGAGGACAGGTTGAGCGCTTGCATCAGCCGGGCCATTTCGTGACCAACCGCAGCAAAGCTGGCTGTGGCCAGTTCGGACACAGCGAAAGCACTTGGCAATGCGCCTTCACCAGTTCTGCGATAGCTGTCTACAGCCGGAAGTGTGGCGAGGAGGCTCATTGCTGATAGGGGTCAAGGCTGTCGCGCAGCCCGTCACCAAGGAAGTTGAAAGCAAGCACCACCACAATGATTGGCAGCATCGGGATGGCCGTCCAGGGATAGATCTCGATCGACGCGAGGTTTTGCGCATCATTCAGCATGACGCCCCAACTGACAGCAGGTGCCCGCAAGCCCAACCCAAGGAAGCTGAGTGCTGTTTCCCCCAGGATCATGGCCGGGATCGACAACGTGGCAGATGCGATCAGGTGCGACATGAAATTCGGCAGCAGGTGTTTTCGGATTACGCGGCCTGAGCTTGCGCCCATCATTTCAGCCGCGCGCACATATTCTTCCTCACGCAGTGAAAGGAACTTGGCGCGAACAGAGCGTGCGAGGCCCGGCCAATCGAGTATGCCCAGAATGATCGAGATGATGAAGAAGACCGCGACCGGGCTCCAATTCGATGGCACTGCGGCAGACAGGGCCAACCACAGAGGCAGTTCCGGCAACGAGCGCAGAATTTCGATGACCCGATTGATGGTCCAGTCGATGCGCCCGCCGAAATAGCCCGCCATCGAACCGAAGAGGATGCCAAGAAAGAAAGACACAGAGATGCCGATCAAGCCGACCGTTAAGGACAGCTGCGCACCATAGAGGATGCGGCTGAAGATGTCGCGGCCCAGCCGATCAGATCCCCACAGGAACAAGGTGGCCCCTTCGGGTGCGCAAAACAAATGCGTGTCGGATGGTATGAACCCGGCCAGACGGTATTCTGACGCTTCGCAAAAGAACCTGATGGGGCGTGGGTCGTCTGTGTCGGGCACAAATTTCCACTGGAATGTCTCAAGATCCGCTTCGGCAACAATGGGATATACATGGGGGCCAATAAACTCGCCTTCGTGGAACCAGTGAACCGATTGGGGCGGGGCATAAAGGTGCTCGCCATTGCGGTCGTTGGGCCCATAGGGCGCGATGAACCCGGCAAAGGGCAGCATCAGGTAGCAAAACAGCAGGAAAATGCCCGAGATCAGGCCAAGCTTGTGAGTGCGGAATTTGCGCCAGACCAGCACCCAGTTTGGTGCGTCCAGATCCGCACGCTCCAGTTGCTGAACAGACGCCTGCGGGTCAAAAGGCGCGTCATCGACAAAGCGGTCATCGGGACGGTCAGTCATGCTTCACGCCCCTCATAACGGATGCGCGGATCGAGCATCACCAACAGAATATCCGAGATCATCGTTCCGATCAGCGTCAGCAAAGCGACAAACATCAGAATGAAGGCCGAAAGGAACTGGTCCTGCGTTTTCAAAGCCGTCAGCAGGGTTGGGCCAATGGTTTGCAGGCCCAGAACAACAGAAACCAGAACCGAGCCTGACACCATTGACGGAAGCAGGTTGCCGATATCGGCCACGAAAGGGTTGAACGCCACGCGCAGTGGGTATTTGGTCAGCATCCGCGACGGGGCCATACCTTTGGCAATCGCAGTTTCGACATAAGGCTTGCCAAGCTCATCCAGCATGTTCGCCCGCAGGCGCTGCATCATGGCCGAGGCCCCCGATGTGCCGATCACAAAGGTTGGCACGATCAAGTGAATGAGGATGGATTTCAGCTTGTCCCAACTCATCGGCTCGCCTTCGAACTTGGGATCCATAAGGCCGCCAATGGGCAGGTTGAAATACTGGTGCCCGTAGTAGAACAAGATCAGAGCCAACAGGAAGTTCGGTGTGGCCAGGCCCAAATATCCGACAAAGGCCGAGGTATAATCGATCCATGTGCGCGACCGCGCAGCGGCTATGACGCCCAATGGCAGCGCCACTGCATAGACGAACAGAATTGCGGCCAGGTTGACCACAACAGTGAGCCAAAGCGTATCGCCAACAATTTCTGAAACAGGTCGGTCAAATTCAAACGACCAGCCATAGTTCCCTTGAATCAATCCAGAAAACCCGTGTGGTCCAGGCCAGAACCCCATCCAGATCAGGTATTGCTCCCAGATGGGACGATCCAGAGCGTATTCCGTACGCAGAAACTCGGCCTTGGCGACACCAGCAGATTGGCCCGAGGCCTGAAGCTCGGCGATCTGGTTGCTCAGATAGTCACCGGGCGGCAGGTTGATGATCGTAAAAATCAGAACAGAGACCACCAACAGCGTCAGCAGCATCGTGAAGAATCGATACACCGCATAGCGCAGCATGACCATTTTGCTGCTCCTGCTTAGTCGGCGAAAAAGAACTCATCCGGGCGATGGATACCGAAATGCGCGCCGGGTTCCCATGCCCACATGGCCTGTTCCGGTACGTTGCGCAGACGGTTTGATACAACGACGGGCTGGGGTGCGCCGTTTAGGATGCCAATTGCATACAGCTGATCCGCATGGATTTTCAGCATTTCCGTCCAGGCAGCTGTGCGTTCTTCATCGCTTGTGGCGATTTCCCAGTCATGGGCCAGTTCCATCAGGCGCTCGGCTTCGGGCATGTCGGGGGCTTCGCCAGCCTCGCCTTTTGTCTGGTAAAACTGACCCCATTTGGGCCAGGCGAGGAACACTTGATCGGTAGGTGCCAGATAGGCAGGTGACGTATGTGCCTGCGGGATGCCATCATCCCATCCAAACCAAACTGACGCCATCGAGTTGCCCGCAAACACGCGGTTGCGCAGAATGTCGCGGTCCAATGGACGCATCACCAGCTTGACCCCGATCTCGCGCCAGTTGTCGGTGACAATCTGCAGGGCGTTCTCGACCTCTTGCCGTTCACCGGCGGTTTCGATGATCAACTCCATCGGACGGCCATCCGGCAACAGACGGATGCCATTCTTGTCGCGCTGAGTCAGGCCGGCCTCGTCCAGCAGGGCATTGGCCTGATCAATATCGTACTGCGCCCAGGCTGCGGCGTTCTCTTCACTGTAGAAAGGCGATGCGGGCAGCACGGACATCGCCGCAGGCCGTGCGAGTTTGAAATACAGGGCCTGATTGATTGTGTTGCGGTCGATAGCCAACGACAAAGCGCGTCGAACGCGAACGTCACGCAACACGTCGCGCCAGACGTCATCTGCAAAGTTGAGGTTCGGATAGATCGCGACCTGGGACGCGACGCCGGTTTTCCAGAGCAGGGTTTTGTAACCACCCTGTGCCTCACCTTTTTTAAGGATCGACGCGTCCCGGAAGGCCAAGCCGCGACCTTGCAGATCGCTTTCACCTGCGTTGGTCTTCGCGGCGACAAGGCCGGGGGCCACAATCTCCATCTCGACCACGTCAATATAGGGAAGCTGCACCCCGTTGCTGTCGATGCGGTGGTAATAGGGGTTGCGCACGAAGTTGTGGCGGATCTTTTTACCTGAGCTTGCGTTCAGCCAAGGTTGCAATGTCGGCAGTTCGTGGTTGTCGAACTTGTAAAGGTTGTCCAGCTTGTTGTGCAACGCGGCCCAGCTTTTGACCCTTGCGTCCTCAACCAGAAACGCCAGTTCCTCGGGATCGGCGTATTTCTCGTGATATTGTTTGAGGAACGCTGACGGTCGGTAGATAAAGGGTGGTCGGGCATTCGCCAGCGTTTGCAGGAAGTCTGGGTTTGGATCCTCCCATTCGAAGATCACCGTGGTTTCATCAGGGAAGGTGACAGTGGGTGACTTGCCTTCGACGATCAGAAACTCAAGCGGGCCCGAGGGGCTGAGCAATTCGTTATTGGCGACCTCTTCCCACCAATAGCGGAAGTCTTCTGACGTAAAGGGCGAGCCATCCGACCATTTATGCCCTTCCCGCAGTTTCAGCGTGAACTTGCGATTGTCTTCGTTCTCGAAAGACGCCAGCAGGTCGGGCACAATTTCATAGTCCTGGTTAAACCCGACAAGGCGAGCATAGCCATAAACGACCATTTGGCGGATATCTTTCGACCGCGTCACCATCGTACGCAAGGTGCCACCTTGGGTTCCGAATTCGCGACCTTTGGCGGCCAGATCAACAACCAGCGGTTCTTTGGGAAGACGTTCTTCAACAGGCGGAAGATTGCCGGCCTCAACCTCAGAGCTCCAGAAGGTGCTTTCCTGAGGGGCAGGAACGGTTTCTGCCGTCGCGGGCAGCATCCCCGACAGGGCCAGCATTGCGGCCAGGATCAGGGGGCGAGTGGTCTTAAACATGGCAACGTACCTTATGGCCCGGTTCCAATTCCACCAATGAAGGTATCACGGTGTCAGAGAAACGGAAGGCTTCTTCCCAACTGTCCGGCGCGCCGGCGCCCAGAGAGACCAATTGCAGGTCAATCGGACGGTTGATGTCGGGTTCGGGTTGAGCGGCAATCAGCGCCTTGGTGTAAGGGTGACGCGGATTGTAGAAAAGCGTTTCGGGCGGTGCCTGTTCGACAATCAGGCCGCGCCGCATGACGGCAACTTCATCAGCGATCCGGGCGACAACGGCCAGATCGTGCGAGATAAACAGATAAGACAGGTTCAGACTGTCTTGCAGGTGTTCCAACAAGGTCAGGATCTGCTCCTGAACCGAGACGTCCAGAGCCGAAGTAGGTTCGTCACAAACAATCAGCTGCGGGTCCAGCATCATGGCGCGGGCCACTGAAAGGCGCTGCCGCTGCCCGCCGGAGAAAGCGTGGGGATAGCGTTTCAGCATGTCTTCTGTCAGGCCAACGCGCTGCAGCATCTCGGCCGCCTTCTCGCGCTGTTCAGCCACGGTGCCGATCTTGTGGATCTCAAGCGGCTCGGTCATTGCGTCTTGGATACGCATGCGGGGGCTCAGCGAACTGTAAGGGTCCTGAAACACCATCTGCGCTTTGCGCTGAAACGCCGTGCGCTGGGCACGCGTCATGCTGTGTACCGTGATTGGGTCAGCGTCCGGCGCGGTGCGGAACAGAACTTCGCCGCCGGGGTCCGGCAGTTCCGCCCCCAGTGCAATGCGGGCCGCCGTTGTCTTGCCTGATCCGCTTTCCCCAACAATGGCCAGCGTTTTTCCGCGCGCCAGATTAAGGTCCACTCCGCGGCAGGCATATATGGCCTTGTCGGCCTGCCATCCCTTGCTGGACCTCATCGTATAAGTCTTGGACACGCCCTTCATCTGAAGGATCAGATCCTCGTCAGGCATGGGAATCCCTACGGCATCCTGATCCGGTATTGCGGGTGCGGCGTCGAACAATTGTTTGGTATAGGGATGCGCCGGGGCGGTCAGGATCGGCGCGGCGGGGCCAGATTCCATGATGCGGCCCTTGTGCATGACCACCACCTGCTCGGCCATATTGGCAACCACGCCGAGGTCATGGGTGACGAGGATCAGCGCCATGCCGGTCTCGCGTTGCAATTCCTTTATAAGACCAAGCACCTGTGCCTGTGTCGTAACGTCAAGCGCAGTGGTCGGCTCGTCCGCAATCAGAAGTTCGGGCTTGGATACCATTGCCATGGCGATCATGGCACGCTGTCGCATGCCACCCGACAGCTCGAACGGGTACGAGTCATAGGCACGCTGCGGGTCTGGAAAGCCCACGCGGTCAAACTGGGTCAGAACCTGTTTCCGGGCTTCAGCCTCGGACAACCCGCGATGCAGCCAAAGGACTTCGCTGACCTGATTGCCGATCTTGTGCAAAGGCGAAAGCGAGCGCATGGGTTCCTGAAAGATCATCGAAACCCGGTTGCCGCGAATGTTGCGCATCTCGCGTTCTGAGATCGATGTCAGTTCAGACATCCCTTTGGAATCGTTCAAGGTTATGGTGCCGCTGCGGATCTGTGCGGAACGGGGTAGAATACGTAATGCAGCCCGGCATGTGATGGTTTTGCCCGATCCGGATTCACCCACCAATGCAAGCGTCTGACCGGCCTCGACGTCGAAGTTCACATCCGTGACCACGGAATTGCCCGTACCAAAGCCAATGCTCAGGTTTCTGACGGACAACAACGCGCTCATGCGGGTTTTCTACCCGTTTGGCCAAGAGGTAACATCGGTTGTTTCAACTCCCCGTGATTTTTTCATCAGTGTCGCGCGGTTCCGCCCATCTAGTCAAACCCGTTCTTAGGCTGAAATGTCGCGGAAATGTGAAACTTTGGGCTTCATCGCTACACAAAGTCTTGAGAATTTGTCATCTAGAGCGGCATCGGGCGCATCTATGCTTCCGATTGGTATCAAGGAGATATTTACCGGTGTCCGAGAATCAAAGCCGTCTGGATCTGTTCATCGACCGCATGGTGTCGCAGCGTGCCTGTCTGGATTTTGCCATAGCGCATACCCACGGCATGGCCGGTCCGGTGTTCGAGCTGGGTCTGGGCAACGGACGCACGTATCACCATCTGGTGCAGCATACGGATGAGCGTCCGGTTTACGTGTTCGAACGCGCGGTCGCCTCGCATCCGGATTCCACCCCGCCCGAGGATCGGGTGATCCTGGGCGATGTGCGCGAGACGCTGCCGGCATCGGTTGACCGGTTTGGAGCGACCGCAAGCCTGATCCATGCGGATCTGGGCGGGCACAACCGTGAAAAGAACGATAAATTTGCGCGCTTCGTGTCGCCGCTGATCGAGCCATTGCTGGCGCCGGGTGGCCTGATGGTGTCGAGTGACCGGATGTATTTTGAAGGGCTGACGGAAATGCCGCTGCCCGCAGGCGCTGTCGAAGGGCGCTGTTTCATTTACCGTCGCTGACCGGAAAGGGGCACAAGTATGATTTTCTACGATTGCTCAACAGCCCCCAACCCCAGACGTGCCCGCATGTTCATTGCGGAAAAAGGGCTTGAGATCGAAACCCGCGAGGTCTCAATCGCTGAAGGCGCGCAACTGAGCGAGGCGTTTCGCGCCATCAATCCGCGCGCGACTGTGCCTGTACTGGTCACAGATGAGGGCGCTGTTCTGACCGAGAACCTGGGTATCGCTGCGTATCTTGAAGCGCATTGCCCCGAACCGCCTTTGATGGGCCGAACACCAGATAAAAAAGGTCTGGTCCTGATGTGGAATGCGATTGTCGAACAGCAGGGTGGTTTGCCCATCGCCGAAGCGTTGCGCAACAGTCACCCCGCCTTCAGGGACCGCGCCATTCCTGGCCCGTTCAACTATGCTCAGATCCCGGAACTGGCGCAGCGGGGAAAAGATCGCGTGGCGCGGTTTTTCGATCTTTTGGAGGCGCGGTTGACGGAAAGCCGCTTTATTGCAGGGGGCGAGTTTACGCTCGCCGATATTTCGGCCTTTGTTTTTGTGGATTTTGCGCGGGTGATCAAAATGCGAATTCCCGAAGGCAACACCGCCACAACAGCCTGGTTTGAACGCATACAATCCCGTCCGAGCGCCAATCTGTAGAAACCGGATCTCCTAACACAGCAGACTTGTGACACCGACTGTACAGAAATGTCTAGACAGAAGTGAACAGTGTCACTAGCGTCTCCCCAGAGTCTGTATTGGGGAGAGGTTCGGATGAAATCTCAGTATCGCGTTGTGGTCATTGGGGGCGGGGTTGTTGGGGCCTCGGTTCTGTATCACCTGGCCAAGTTCGGCTGGTCCGATGTTGTTATGCTCGAACGGCGGCGATTGGCGTCCGGGTCTTCTTGGCACGCGGCGGGTGGCATCCATGCACTGAACGCTGACCCGAACATGGCCACATTGCAGGCCTATACCATCGACCTTCTCAGCGAGATCGAAAAGGAATCGGGCCAGAATATCGGTCTGCACATGACAGGTGGCCTGACCCTTGCCGGAACGCCCGAACGGTGGGAGTGGTTGCAGGCCAATTACCGTATTTTCCAGTCCATCGGGATCGACGATTGCGAGCTACTGACACCGCAAGAAGCGCAGAAACGCTGCCCGATCATGTCGACGGATGGCGTGATCGGGGCCATGTGGGCGGATCGTGAAGGGTATATCGACACGACGGGAACAGTGCAGGCTTATGCTACAGCAGCCAAAAAACGTGGTGCTGAGTATTACGAGGAAACCAAGGTCGAAGAACTGATCCAGACCGATGATGGCTGGCATGTTGTGACCGACAAAGGCACCATTACTTGCGAGCATGTCGTCAACGCTGCGGGTCTCTGGGCCAAGCAGGTCGGACGAATGGCCGGGGTCGAATTGCCGGTGTCGCCGCTTAAGCACCACTATCTGATCACCGACACTGTGCCAGAAGTTGCTGCCGCCGATTTTGAGATGCCCATGACCGTGGATCTTGAAGGGTTCACCTATATGCGGCAGGATCAAAAAGGTGTTCTGGTCGGCATTTATGAGGTCGATCACGAGCACTGGGCCATGGATGGTGCGCCGTGGAACTACGGTGAAGAATTATTCCAGGAACAGCTCGACCGGATTGAGAACGAGCTGACCCTGGGCTTTGAGCGTTACCCCTCGATCCAAAATGTTGGCATCAAGACATGGGTGAACGGGGCCTTCACGTTCTCGCCAGATGGCAACCCGCTGGTTGGGCCTGTCCCCGGCAAACGTGGCTATTGGTCGGCTTGCGCTGTGATGGCGGGCTTCCTGCAAGGGGGTGGCGTTGGCAAGACGCTGGCCGAATGGATGATCCATGGTGAGCCCGAGGCCGATGCTTGGTCCATGGATGTGGCCCGTTACGGCGATTATGCACAGAACAAACGCTATATTCGCGAAACCACGGGGCAGTTCTATTCCCGCCGTTTTGTGATGACCTATCCGAACGAACAGCTTCCCGCAGGCCGTCCGCTGAAGATGGCCCCGGCACATGACGCAATGACAGAAGCGGGCTGCAAATGGGGCGTCAGCTGGGATTTGGAGGTGCCGCTGTATTTCGCAGAGAAAGGGTTCGAGGAAACGCCGACACTCAAGCGCTCCAATGCACATGACATCGTGGCGGAAGAGTGCAAAGCCATCCGTGAGGGTGTGGGCCTGATGGATATCTCGGGCTTTTCGCGGTTTGAAGTCACCGGCCCGAATGCCAAAGCGTGGCTGGACAGGGTTATGGCCTCGAAATTGCCTGCGCCGGGGCGTGCGAAGCTTGCCCCGATGCTGGGTGAGGATGGGCGGCTCAAGGGTGACCTGACCGTGTTGAACTGGGGCGACGGTACCTGGTGGATCATGGGCAGCTATTATCTGCGCGCCTGGCACATGCGCTGGTTCGACGATCACATGATTGACAGGGTCGAACTGCGCGATCTGGGCGAGGAATATTGCGGCTTTGCCGTGGTCGGACCGAAATCGCAGACCGTGGTCGAAAAGCTGGCGGAACAGGACATTTCTGGCCTCAAGTTCATGGGCTGTGGCGATTTCGACATCGGCCTTGTTCGGGCTCGTGTGGCGCGCATGTCGGTGACAGGCGAAAAAGGGTACGAAATCAACTGCCGCTACGGTGACCATATCAAGCTGCGCCGTATCTTGTTGGAGGCCGGCGCCGAAGAGGGCATTCGGGAGGTTGGTTTCAACGCCATGGGGTCGACCCGGTTGGAAAAGAGCTTTGGCATTTGGTCAGCGGAATTCACGCAAGCCTATACCCCCGGTATGACCGGCATGGATCGTTGGATAGACTGGGAAAAAGAGTTTGTCGGTAAAGAAGCCGCGCTGGCTGAACGTGATGGCAATGGTCCGGCACAGGTGCAGGCGACGTTGGAAATCGATGCTGTGGACGCGGATGCCAGCGGTTACGAGCCGATCTGGGCCGATGGTGAACGCGTCGGTTTCGTGACCTCGGGCGGCTATGGGCATTGCACCGGCAAGTCGCTGGTGATGGCCTTGATCGACCGCGACAAGGCTGAACCGGGCACGGAACTGTCCGTCCATGTGGTGGGCGTGGAACGGTCGGCACGGGTGATTGCGCCGTCGCCCTATGACCCGCAGGGCAAAGCGATGCGAGGCTAATCATGACCGCTCAGGACAGAGGACGCAGGCGGCGTGGACGGGGGGCTGAGGCAGCCCCGCCACCCAGCCGCGATGTGAACTATCGCCAACTCAGGAATCCCTTTCCTTTGATGGAAGTATTCCCGGCAGATCAGATCGCCGACATGCATGAGACTGCTTTGCGGACGCTGGAGGAGTTGGGTGTTAAATGTCTGCTTCCCGAGGCGCGCAAACTGTTCAAACAAGGTGGTGCACGTGTGGATGAAGACAGCGAAATGGTCTTCATCGGGCGCGAGATGGTTGATGCTGCAGTAGCCTCGGCCCCCAAATCTATTGATTGTCGGGCCGGAGCGCGGCGGCGGGACTTCACGCTTGAACTGGGTTCGCTGGTTTTTCAACCGGGTGCAGGCGCGCCGAACGCAACCGATCTGGAACGGGGACGTCGCCCCGCGACAGGGCAGGATTATCTGGAGTTTCTGAAGCTTACGCATCATTTCGATGTGTTCCAGATGATTTCCCCTCAGGTCGAGCCGCAGGACGTGCCGACCCATCTGCGCCACTATTTCACGACACAAGCGCAGATGGAGCTGACGGACAAGTTCCCTTTCTTTTTCTCGCGCGGCACACCGCAGGTGATGGATTGCTTTGAGATGCTGTCCACTGCCCGTGGCCTTTCGGATGATGAATTCCGCGGCAATGCGCATTGCTACACGATTATCAACACCAACAGCCCGCGCACGTTGGATATTCCGATGGCGCAAGGTCTGATTGACTTTGCACGGCATGGTCAGATGTCGATCATCACGCCGTTTACCCTGATGGGGGCGATGGCGCCGATTACGGTGGCCGGGGCGATTACGTTGTCCCATGCCGAGGCGCTTGCCGCTTTGACCCTGACGCAGTTGGCCAAGCCCGGTGCTCCGGTCTGTTATGGAACGTTCACAAGCAATGTGGACATGAAATCCGGTGCGCCTGCTTTCGGTACGCCGTCACATTTTCAGGCGTCCCTGGCGGCTGGGCAACTGTCGCGGCATCTTGGACTGCCTTGGCGGTCTGCTGCCGGATCAGCGTCAAACATCAACGATGTGCAGGCTGCGAACGAGAACCAGTTTGGTTTGTGGGGGTGTCTGATGGCCGGGGCGACCGTGATCATCCACTCTGCCGGCTGGCTTGAGGGAGGTCTGACCGTCTCTTTCGAAAAACTGGTCTGCGATGCTGAGGTCCTGAACATGGTGGCCGAACTTTGCGCGGGTGCGCAGGCGGGCACGGCCGAGATCGGATATGATACTGCCTTGCGCGAAGTAGAACCCAGCGGCCACTTCTTTGCCTCAAGCCAGACCATGGAACGTTACAACACCGAGTTTTATCAACCGCATCTGCACGATTATGCAAACTTTGGCACCTGGACCGAGCGAGGTGCAGTAGATGCAAACCACCGGGCCACCGGCGTTTGGAAGGGTATTCTGAATGACTTCAAAGCTCCAACAGTTGATGGTGACAAATTGGGTGCCTTGCACGATTTCATCGATCGCCGAACCGCCGAAGGCGGTGCGCCGCCGGAGAGTTGAATGAATACCAAACCTGTCCTGCATCGCGACGACCCCGAAGCCGAACCCCTGGTCGGCAACATCAAGGTCACGCGTGACGACTGGCTGAACGTGGCGATGGATGTGCTGATTTCGGACGGCGTGGACCAGATCAAGGTTCTGAACCTTGCCGAACGGATGGCTGTATCGCGATCATCTTTCTATTGGTATTTCAAGTCCCGGCAAGAGTTGTTGGATGCGCTGCTTGCCCGCTGGCAGGCGACCAACACGGCCGCTTTGATCGCACAGGCCGAAGCCCCGGCCGAGACGATCACAGCAGCCGTTTGCAATGTGCATCGATGCGTGGTGAATACAGAACTGTTCGATACTGCGCTGGACTTTGCCGTTCGCGACTGGGCGCGCAAATCCGGCAAAGTGCGGCGGGCGCTGGACCAATCCGATGCACGGAGGCTTGAGGCGCTGCACGCTATGTTTGCCCGTTATGGCTATTCCGACATCGAAGCCGAGACTCGCGCGCGCGTGTTGTATTACATGCAGATTGGTTACGATCTGGCGCAATTGAACGAGCCCATAGAAACCCGGATTTCTATGGTTCCGCATTACCTCTACGCTTTCACCGGCGTTGAGCCGAAACCTGAAGAAGTCGAAGAATTCAGCGTGTATTCAATGCGCTATTGGAAAGGAGAACTGACATGAGTCAACCAGACGCCATCATTATTGGAACCGGCGTGATCGGCGCAGCAATCGCGTTCGAGATGTCCAAGGCAGGTTGGAAAACTTTGTCACTGGACCGTAACACTCAGGTCGGTCACGGATCTACCGCCGGGTCCTGCGCCATTATCCGGATGCATTACTCGACCTTCGACGGGACCGCCTTTGCATGGGAAGGTTACCATTATTGGCGGGACTGGGCCGATTATTTGGGTCTGCCCGAAGATGCCAATCTGGCCCAGTTCCGTGAAACCGGATGTCTGGTCATGAAGACCGAGGCAAACGGCATGTTGGAAAAGCATATGCGCAATTCGTCGGATTTGGATTGTCCGTACGAAGAATGGTCGGCTGAGAAAGTGGTCGAGCGCCTTCCGGTTTACTCGCTGGACAGCTTTGCCCCGGCGCGTCGTATGGATGACCCCGAGTTTGGTCACTCCAACGGGCGAAAGATGACCGGCGGCGTTTATTGGCCTCAGGCGGGGTACGTCACCGATCCGGCCTTGTCTGCACAGAACCTGATGGATGCCGCGAAACAGCATGGGGCCGAGGTGCGCACCGGCGCTGAAGTCACTGAAATTCTGACTGAAGGTGGCCGCGTTTCCGGTGTCAAATTGGCGTCTGGCGAGGAAATCCACGCCAAGGTCGTGGTCAACGTTGCGGGGCCGGGTTCGGCGATCATCAACGAGATGGCCGGTGTTCTGGATGACATGACCATCAAAACCCGTCCCTTGCGGCAAGAGGTTGTGCACGTCCCGGCGCCGGAAGGGTTCGACTTTGAAAATGACGGAACCATCGTCTCGGACAGCGACATCGCCTGTTATTGTCGCCCGGAACATGGAAACCACATCCTTGTTGGATCAGAAGACCCGGAATGCGATCCGCATCAGTGGTGCGAGGACGATGTGAACTATAACCGAGAGTTCACTGATCAATGGACCACGCAGGCGATGCGTTATGCGCAACGTGTCCCCAGTCTTGGCATCCCGTCGAAAACGCGGGGCGTTGTTGACCTGTATGATGCATCGACTGACTGGATTCCGATCTATGACAAATCCAGTCTTCCGGGGTTCTACATGGCCTGTGGTTCCAGCGGGAACCAGTACAAAAACGCGCCGATTGCGGGTAAGATGATGACGGCCCTGATCACCTATTGCGAAGGTGGCGCTGATCATGATGCAGAACCGTTGCAGTTCGAGCTGCCCTATATCAAGCGGAACATTGATGTGGGCTTCTATTCCCGCAAACGCCCGATCAACGAAGAAAGCAGTTTCTCGGTGCTGGGCTAGTCACGGGCTGTAAACGATCTACGTCTTGCGGGGCTGGCAACGAAGGTGGCCCTGCTATGACCGACAAACAGACCAAAGTTTTGATCCTGGGAAGTGCCCCTTCGGCGTTGGAGGCACAGACTTGGTCCCGCACGCCTTTCACGCATATCGTCGCAATCAATAACGCTTGGCGCATTCGCAAGGATTGGGACTTCCTGATCCATCCCGAAGACTTTCCGATTGACAGACGCCCAACGGATATCGGCCCCACTCAACGCATCGTCACGGCGGAGGATTACGTCCCACGACAGAACGAATATGGTGGGTTCGTTTATGCGGGTGGAACCATGGCCTTTACTGCGGGGTATTGGGCGTTGTCGGCTTTGAACCCAGCTGTAATGGCGTTCTTTGGATGCGATATGGTGTATTCTGGTTCAGGGCAGACCCATTTCTACGGAACCGGAACCGCAGACCCGCTGCGAGATGATGTGACACTGCGTTCGCTTGAAGCAAAATCCGCACGCCTTGGGCTTTTTGCAGCCGCACAAGGGTGCAGAACCGTACGGTTGTCCAGCGGGCCGAGCCGATTGGTTTTTCCCTCGACCAGCCTGTCGAACCTCTCGGCATTACCGCTTGTCGATACAGTTGGAATGCGTGCAGCACAGCAGGCCGAACAGGACCTGGGTTATTCTGTTGAGTCGGGCCGGTATTGGGAGGTTGAACACAAGTTCGATCCGGCAAAGATCGATGCGCTGGACAGACTGTGGCTGCAAGCCTATCGGGCGGGCGCGTTGGACAACGCAGCGTAGTCTGCTTCAGGTTGCCGCGAAAGTGACCCAGGCCCAGACCATCGCCACATATGTCAGGTTGTGCATCAGTTGATCCAGCCCGGCCGCGCGCCAAAATGCGGCTTGGGAAGGTTCCAGGCGATTCTTGTCGGAATAACTGGCTTTGACGAAATCAATATTGAAATGGATGATCCATTCCAGCGCCGCGACGATCAAAATGAAAAGCAAAGGCGCACCAAACACCGCAAACACAATTACAGAGCCCGCGACATGCACAGCAGCATGTTGCGCGCGTCCCAAGTGAAAATACTCACCACGTCCAGCAAGCATTTTCGGTGTCTGGAGGTAAAAGTCAGCGAACATATGCTTTACAAGCAGCAAGCAAAGCATAAGGAACACTGCGCCAAAACTGGCAGTCAAAAGAACCCTCCCGATATCGTCCTGTTGACCACTCTAGGCAATTAGATGGGCATACGTAAATGAACTAGTTCACATAAGCTTAAGAATCCGCGTAATCGGGAAAAAAATTGCTAATTGTGTCTGGATGGCAGTAGAGTCATGCTGTTGAATTTGCGTGGATAACATCTGAACCGCGTCGACGGTCAGCAGCAGGGGCAGGTTCCATAGAACGCACGATTTTCCGCTTTATCTGGAAGTACTCCAAACGCGACCAGCTGATCTTGCTGGCCGTGACAGCCACATTGTTCCCGCTGCTGTACCTGACGCTGGAACTGCCAAAGCGCATCATCAACGACGCGATTGGTGCACCCAACCCAGAAGTAACCATCTGGGGCTATACGATGTCGCAGACGAATTTTCTGGTTATTCTCTGTTTTGCGTTTTTAGCGGCCGTGTTGGGACACGGCCTGATGAAAATGCGCATCAACACCATGAAGGGTGTGCTAAGCGAGCGGATGCTGCGACGCTTTCGCTATCAGTTGATCAGCCGCGCATTGCGCTTTCCGCAACCTTATTTCGAGCGGGTCAGCCAAGGTGAAATGGTGTCGATGATCACCGCTGAAAGCGAGCCGATGGGCGGGTTGATGGGGGATGCGATCAGCCAGCCGGTGTTGCAGGCCGGTCAGATGATCACGATCCTGACCTTCCTGTTTTTACAGAGTTTTTGGTTTGGTTTGGCCGCTGTGGCTTTGATCCCGGTGCAAGCCTGGCTGATCCCCAAGCTGCAACGCCAGATCAACCTGCTGAACAAAAAGCGTATTCAGGAAGTGCGGGTGCTTGCGGCCCAAATCGGTGAAAACGCTGCAGGGGCGTCGACGCTGCGCACCAACGGCGGCTGGCGGTATCGCCGGGCGATGATCTCGGATCAGTTGGGGCGGTTGTTCGGCATCCGGTTCGAGATCTACCAGAAGAAGTTCTTTATGAAATTCATAAACA
>NZ_JBXWSB010000056.1:0-28269 GCF_059613205.1 Ruegeria sp. BHSB064 | reverse complement strand
TGTCATACCCGGCGGATGTCAGACGGCGTTGCAACTCTTTACGGTCCTCTAAAGTCAGACCATTTGCGTCCGGTCCGAACGAGGCCTGAAACGGCGCGCCACCTGCGATCCTGTCCGCCAGATGGCCCACACCAATCGCATAGCTGTCCGAGTTGTTATAGCGTTTGATCACTTGAAAATTGCGGAACACGGCAATACGCGGCCCCGGCGTCTGAGGTTGTAGCACAGCGACCGGCGTGCCGGACACTGTCCCGGCCTCTCCACCCCATGGTTGACCCCGAACCCAACCGGCCCGCGCCAGATACGACGCCGTAGAAGCCAGCGAATCCGTCGGATCTTCGGACCAGATATCGCGTCGCCCATCACCTGTAAAATCCACCGCATAGGCAAGGTATGAGGTCGGAATGAACTGCGTATGCCCCATTGCCCCGGCCCAGCTGCCGGTCATGTTGGCGGGTGTTGTGTCGCCTTCCTGCAAGATACGCAGGGCCGCAACCAATTGCTTTTCAAAAAACGCTCCGCGCCGTCCATCATACGCAAGCGTTGATGTCGCCGAGACGACAGGAACATCCCCACGGCGCGCGCCATAGCGGCTTTCCAGCCCCCAGATTGCCACGACGATTTCTTTGTCCACGCCATACTGCGCTTCGATTTGCGACAGGGTGCCGTTATACTGTCGAAGCATCTTTTGACCGGTTTCAATCCGTTCATCCGATGCAGCGATGGCCAGATAGTCTTCGAGCGAACGTTTGAACTCGACCTGGTTGCGGTCGCGTTCAATTACGTCGGGCAGGTACCCCGCCCCACGGAATGCCTGATCAAGCGTGGTCTGTGAAATCCCTTGCGATGAAGCGCGGGTCTTGAACCCGGCAACCCAGGCATCCCAGCCTGCGTTGGGCACCGCCCGCATTCGCGATGCAGGGGCGCTTGACGGAGCACTGCCGCCCGAACAGGCAGCCAATAGCGTTGATCCAAGGCAAATAGAAAAGGCACGGCGTGTGATCATGTTTGGGGTCTGCTCTTGTTTGTGATTTGGCACAAGCGTACCCCAGCAGAACCCTACAGGCCAGAAGTGTGACGCCGTGATTGGGCAGCATCGTGATGTCGGCGGGAAGCCGCTCAGCTCACCAGCAAACGCAACCCTTGTGTCACGTCCGAGCGCACAGCAAGTCGTAAACCGGGCTCGTCCCCGGCCTTGAGCGCAGCAATGATCAACTTGTGGTAATGCGGGGGCTCGGTCCGCCGCAGACGTCCATACAACGCCCGCATTGTTGGTCCCAATTGCAACCAGACCGTTTCAGCAATGGCCAGCATCGCAGGCGCTTGCGCGCGCAGATACAAAGTGCGGTGAAACTCCAGATTCGACCGAATATAGCCAACCGCATCCCGCTTGGTCACCATTTCAGCAACGGTCATGTTGATGCTCTGCAACCTATCAATCAGTGCGATATGCGCGCGTGGCAAAGCCCGGCTTGCCAGCTCAACCTCCAGCAAAGCGCGCAACGCCGCCAATTCTTCGATCCGGTCATTTGTGAGCTCAGGGGTCGACACGCGACCCGAGGTTGACAGGAACAGCGCCCCTTCCGCAGCCAGACGGCGCACCGCCTCGCGCGCTGGGGTCATCGAGACGCCGAACTCCTTTCCAATGCCGCGCAGGGTAAGTGCCTGACCCGGTGCCATTTCGCCATGCATGATTCTGGATCGCAGAGCCCGGTACACCCGGTCATGTGTGGCAGTTTGGGTTTCGGAAGGGCGCGCGCTAATCATCCACTTATGTGATCACAAAATGGCGCAAGGTCAACTCGGCTCTGCATCGAACCTGTATCGATGCAACTCGGCCCCGTTGTCGCGCAACCAGCGACGAGGCTTTTGATACGGACCAAAAATCTTCTCGACCTGATCCCAAAACGCACGCGAATGATTCATCTCAGCCAGATGCGCCACTTCATGAGCCGCCACGTAATGCAACACCTCAGGCGGTGCCAGAATAAGGCGCCATGAGAACATCAACCCACCGTGCGAGCTGCAGGATCCCCAGCGAGACCGCGTGTCGCGCAGGCTGAGCGTGGTGTACGGGCGTCCAAGCATCGCAGCATAGTCGTCACATGCACCGGACAAACGGTCCCGCGCCAGTTCCTTGAGAAACCGGGCCAATCGCCGCGCCTCGGCGCCTTCAGGAACCGCAACTTCATGCGCCTGAAGCAACACCCGACGGCCAGTTGCCGGAACGATTCGCCGATCAACGCCTTCGATTGGGATTGTCTGCCCAAACTCGACCTGAGTCTTATCCGGCCGATCCTGCAAATGCTGCCGGATCCATTCTTCCTTGGTACGTGCAAAATTCAGGGCTTCGGTTTCAGGCACGCCAACCGGATAAGTCAACGTAACCCGCCCATCCAGTTGGGAAATACGTAAACTGATACGCCGTGCCCGGGCCGATTTGCGCAGCCTCAATGGCACCGGCGGCGTCCCTGGCAATGCGTGCTCTCCCATATTGCGACCTCTCTTGCGCAAAGACTTTGACAGTGCCCTCTGCCTGTGGCAGGTGAGCTGAATCATTTAGACGACTCACCTGATATCAAGGGGATTTGACATGCCCAAGGAAGAATGGGGCGTAAAGCGCGTTTGCCCGACAACCGGTAAGCGGTTTTACGACC
Organism: Ruegeria sp. BHSB064; assembly: GCF_059613205.1. Classification (NCBI taxonomy): domain Bacteria; kingdom Pseudomonadati; phylum Pseudomonadota; class Alphaproteobacteria; order Rhodobacterales; family Roseobacteraceae; genus Ruegeria; species Ruegeria sp. BHSB064. Next base: position 25,612 of record NZ_JBXWSB010000056.1, on the reverse strand, counting down.
TAAACAAGGACCCGATCATCAGCCCCTACACTGGCGAGATCGTGGAGCTTGAAACATCCAAAAGCCGCATGATCGCGGCGGATGCAGAAGATGCAGCTTCGGTCAAGGCACGTGAAAACGCGTCAGACGAAGATCTGGTTCTGGACGATGACGACAATGTCGACGTCGAACTGGATGACGATCTGCTGGACGACGATGACGACAATAACGATGACGTATCTTTGGACGACATCACCGACATGTCGTCGGACGAAGACAACTGATCAAGCAAAAAAGGCGACCCAAGGGTCGCCTTTTTATTCGACCTCAGACCTGAACGGAAAGTTGCGGTGATTTCCATTTTTGGACTTGCACTCGGCGCGTCTGTCTCATAAACGTCCGGTCACCGCGCCGACGGTACCATGATGGGGCCTTAGCTCAGTTGGGAGAGCGCTTGCATGGCATGCAAGAGGTCAGGGGTTCGACTCCCCTAGGCTCCACCAAAACCTAACAATACAACTAGATAGCAAGGCGTCAGAGCGGTGTGGCACACAGGTGTGACACAAAATGAAGCTGCATGCGTGTCTCTCACTGTCCAGACATGGCATGTATTACTTTCGTTGGCCCCTGCCGGACACAACACCAAAACCCCGCACGAAACCAAGCAACACACGTAGGACCCTTCGGGTGTCCTTGTGTAGGGCCAGTTTACAAGAAGCACGCTCGCTTCCTTAGGCAAGTGGCAACGCGCGGATGCGCAATTTCAACTGACTAGTTCAAAAAAATTAGAACTCCGCTGTCATCGCGGTCTCGACGGCATGAACGCCTATACCGACAATAATTCCGGCAAAGATCAGCCCAACAAATGCATTCATAACAGCCAAAGCCCGGCTCGCGGGTTTCTCAGGTTTTATGTCGCCGTAACCTACCGTGGTAGCGTTTATGAACGCATGGTAGAGGCTCGATCCAGTTGACCAGCCTTCGATCTTGCCAATCGATATTCCCAGTGTGCAAACCAGAACCAATAAAAACACAATTATGGGTGACAGGTAGACTAGGTCGTAAAAGAAAACCGACAGAAACGTGCAAATGTAGCTGGCGTCGCAACCCATAGCGAAACTCTACCTCTCTGCCGGTCGGGGCCTAGTTGAATACCAATGTCTTCACAGGAAGCAGGATCGCTTGCGCACGCAAGACAATTGCATTTGCTATACCCATGCCATCCACAATCCTTGCGATGAAAGCAGAGAGACCCGTGATCTCACCAGCGTCGATTTCCTCCGCTCGACTTGTGTAGGCAACGCCAACACACGCACTACCGGGTGGGATGCTCTCAAGATGCTGCGGGAAAATCGGTGCCAGAAAAGCCGTAACTGTACCGGGGCGGACTCGGTCCTGCTGATCCAGCAGTGCATCCCCTGGTCTGAATTGCCCCGCAGCAATCGCGCCCTGTACTTCGTCTATGACCATTGGGATTATGGTCAACGGTTTGGATGGACAAGTGATTTCCACCAGCATACCCGGCCTCAACACGCTTACTGAAATCTGACCGAACGCTGCAACAAAACGCCCTTGACCAGTGACTTTGGGCACCAAAATCCCTGCAGGGCGTAGAATCGGATTAACAATGTCACCCGGCTTTAGGAGGAACTGCGTTACAGTCCCATCCACCTCAGCAAATACGGTGGATTTTGATATCTCGTTCTCAGCCTCTCTCAAAACCGCACGTGCAGTTTCAAGCTGCGCAGGGAGAAGAGTGGTTTGACGCAGTTTAGCACCGTCTAGCGAGGCAAGAGCGGCTGCGCGCTGACTTTCCGCGCCGGTCACTGCTGTTTGCAAGCGTTCCAATTCCTGCTCACTAACAACAGTGTTGTTTCGTTCCGCAAGCTCCAGACGTCGGTCCAAATCGCTCGTAGCCTGAGCAAGGTCAGCTTGCGCGGCCTCAACCCTTGCGATGGCGCTTGTGACTTCTGTTGCGGTCAGGCCCAAAGCCGCCTCAATCTCTTCGATACGTCGCTGAGACGTCTCCGCCGCTGCCTCCTGCCGTGTGGTGTCCAAACGGAAAATGGCTTCGCCAGCTGTAACGTCTTCATTGTTGGCAACGTAGACCTCCGCGACCCGCCCCGCGCGATCCGACAGAATGGTAACCGTGCGAAACGCCGCAGAGACATTCCGCGTTGAGGGGTGGAAATAGAAGATAATCGTGATCAGCGTCACAGCCAGTATTGCGCAGGCGGTCAAACCCCACCGCAATTCATACCAGACGTTGAACAGGGTTATTTCGTGGCCCCACCGCTTGCCCTGTTTGTAACGGCGATACAAATAGTCCGGGACGATTGTGATCAGCGCAGAGAAGACTAACTCAAGCATTGTCGCTCTCCGAGACGTCTACTTCGGTATTGAGTGGAAAGATTTCATGCAACGGCACGGCAGCGATCAGAATTGCCGCGATCCAAAAGGCGTTGTTCAGGGTGAAGAGAGAGATCAACCCAAGCACGCCGACCAACTGCATTTGTACTTTGTGAGCACCAGCGGCCATGCGATCAGGAATGGCTTGCACGGTGAAATAGAGTGCACCAAAACCCAGCAGCGCCATGACTAGAACCAATCCTACAACGATCAGAAAACCGTCCGTCTCCCCCGGAGGTGTTACCCAAAACGGGAGCCTCGCCATCGCCTCATCAGAAATAGAACTGTTCACCCGTCCCACCCCGTCTTCAACTGATCACATTCAAATATAACCGATTGAAATCAAAAAGACCAATTTCGCTGCAGGTAGCGAGGCGGCTTTGTTTCGGCTTGAGTAAGGCCGTTGCCGAGCAGAAGCGCTCCGACCCCTACTGGTGTGGAGCGCTTTGCAGTAGCATTTCGGAAAGATAGGCTGATGGTTCCCGGCCTTGGCCTCACTCCTTTTCGAACTTGATCAGTTCAAGTACCGATTGCGCAGTTTTTCCAGGTCTGCGTTCGTCAGGCCAAGACCTTCCTGCAAATAGGTGTCCACGGAGCCATAGGTCTCGTTCACGCTGTTGTAAAAGTTATCCAGGTACTCCATTCGTACACCCAACGAAGGCCAGACAGCTTCAGGGGGCATGTTCGTGCCGTGCTCAGCATTTACTTGGTTGGCAATCTTCACTGACGCGTTGTCAGCATCCTTAAGGACATTGCTCATCATGAAATCAGATTCGATGTCCTCTCTCGTGACGCCCAGCGCACTCAGGACCAAAGCGGTTGCAACGCCGGTTCTGTCTTTCCCACCCGAGCAATGGTAAAGCACGGCTTCACCTTCCGGCTGGTTTATCAAAACGTCGAACAGGTTTCGAAGTTCAGTCGTGTAGTCAGTCGGAATGTATCCGAAGGCGTCGAAGAAAAGCGCGTCTGTTCCTGCCTCAGTAGCGGTCCCAGACTTGATATCGTTGCGCATGTCCTCAATCATTTGAGCTTCTTTTTCCATGACGGGAAAATTGTAGCGCGTTGGTCCCTGTCCGGTTGGCCAGTGAATTGGGTGGGCCGTCGCTTCCAAAGTGGTTCTGAGATCAACGATGGACGTCACCCCGAGATCCTCGACAAAGGTCATTCCGTCCGTGCCCATGCCATCTATTTCACCAGAACGAATGAGTTGGCCTGTACGCACCGTGCGACCATCTGTGGTCTTAAGGCCCCCAAGGTCCCGTGTGTTGGCCACACCTTCGATGGGGATAGCGCGCTCTTCAGAAGCAAGCGCAGTGTTAAGGTTTCCACCACCTGACAAAGCGGCGGCCAGGATCAACATTCGTATGATAGTCATTTGGTTGCTCCTCTTAAGTGATCGTTATGTCCGTTCTCGACCAAGCGCAGACTTGCGTTCGGTGAAACACGGGTACTGTCTGCACCAGTTTCAAAAGCCGAACCGTGCGCCAACAAATGGACCGTCGAAAGTCAGGTCTGAGATCGGCTAAGAATCTCCGATATTCCAATCGAGGTACCGATAGCCCAGCACGAGATCCCAGCTGTTAATTCTGTAGTTTGCTGCCAGACTGATCTGGGTTGTCAGTTCACTGTCGCCAGAGCCAATATCGGCATAGTATGACATCCCCCAACGGTCGGTGAACTGACGCGTACCGCGAAAACCGATGACGGCGTCCCAGTTGTTGATTTTGCCCGAAACACGTTGCGATCCCCCAGCGACTGCAATGTTGACGGTGTTCTCCAGGCTTAAGCTTCGTATTCCGCCCAATATCGAAAAGCGCGCTTCTTGTGTTTCGATCAGGTCGTAGCCAACCGAGCCCGTGAACACCGTTCCCTTTACATCGACGCCTCCGGACACGGGGATGCCAAGACCAGCGGTTGTAGATTGGTCATTGCCCATATTCAGATACAAACCATCAACAAAGACCGAGAGCTTTCCGCGCCGCGCTTCCACCGCGCCCATCAAGCCAAAGTCCAGGTTGTCCAACATCTCGCTGAAACTGATGTCGATGCTGGTTCCCGTTGTTGTTTCACCTCTCAAGGCTGGTCCCCAAAGATAAAGGTAGCCGGTGAAATCCCAGGTAGGGTTTTCCGCATGTGCGGACGGGGCAAACCCGACCCAAAGCGCGCAAGCCAGCGCGGACAATCTCTCCTTATGATTGGCGCAAAAAATAGGGTTCATTTTCGGAGCCTTTGTGGTGGTCTTTGCGCTGAAGCCGGCGCAGCGACTCAAATCCCTGCGCCTGCCTGACTTGTTTTATTGCCAACTTGAGAAGACTTCGCGGGCCAGCTCACTTTCAGGTCGTAGGTTTTCAATCCCTTCATACGGGACACCCTTGCCAAGCGGATTATGGGGGTATTTTTCGATAGTCTTCTGATGTCGCTTCACCATGTCCTGAAACGAAGCGCCGGACCAAAGCGAGTACCCGACCAAGGGATGCTGTTCCCGTGGATCACGGTAGACGTTGAAGACCGGTGCCGCAGCTCCGGGCTGCCCGGGTGCTGGCAAGTGCATCTTGAACTCTTGCTTTACCACCGATCGCAGTACCGGCCCTTCATAGACATAGACGTAGTCGCGGCGGGAATTGCCTTCGCCCTCCAAAAGCAGCGCAGTTTGGTCGATCCCGTCAATGACGCGGTCGCGTGGAATCCGGTCAGTCGCACCTGCAATCCTGGCGAAGGTCGTGAACAGATCCGACACGTGGACAATGTCGCCCGCCGCACTTCCCGCTTCGATTACACCGGGCCATCTGATGAATGCGTTTGTCCGCACCCCGCCTTCCAGATGTTGAGTCTTACCCCCACGGTAGATGAGTTGATTCAGCCCGGATGTGCCCTCGTAATGATACATCAAGCCGTTGTCGGCCATGATCATTACAATTGTGTTGTCCGCTTTGCCGGTTTCTTCCAGCTTGGCCAGAACGTCGCCAATCCACCCGTCGAGCACTTGTAGTTTATCGGCATGAAAGCCACCGTTACGCGATACGGCCTGATCGGGGTAAGCGAAGTTCAGCGGATATAATGGCCAGTATTGTATGAAAAACGGCTCATCGCTGGCTACCAGGCGTTCAAGCTGTTCCAAGGCCTGTTGCTGATACCGAAGGTTCATCTCTTCGTACTTCGCTTGCGTCCATTCCTCGCCCGGCTCCATGTCTACTTCTCGGGCCTGACCTCCGGCGACCGCCTCTACGCCAGTTACGAGGCCATAGGGTTTGAAGCGCTCATCCAACAGGAACTGATTAGACTGGCCGGATGGATGAAAGCCAAGCATATTGTTGGCAACCATCGCATCACGTGTCATCAAGCTGAGTTGGACCTGTTGATGCAAAGGGAAGGCAGCCCAGTCAAAACCTTGGTTGTGCGGATATGCCTGCTCGATATCCCCCTGGTGCCATTTGCCAACATGCGCCGTGTTATAGCCTTCCTCTTTCAGTATTTCGGCAATTGTGACTTCCTCTGAAGAAAGACCTTCGCCAACCAGGGCAACTTTCACTTCTTCTACGCCCGCGCGCACAGGATGTCGGCCTGTCAGCATGGCCGTGCGTGTCGGTGTGCAGGACGGCTCGGTATACATCCGCATCAAAGACATGCCCTGTGAAGCAAAATCATTGATGTTCGGCGTATCAAAGCCGGTGACGTAGTTCATTGTCCGGTCTCCCATCTGACCGAAACTTACGTCGTCAATCAGAATATAGAGGAAGTTGGGCGGCTGACCGCCATTGGCGTCTCGGATCTCGGTCAGTTTTGACTCAATATCCGCGTCCTGCGCGTCCCATTGTTCCCCGAATTGAGCCTGCAAGAAGTTGAATTCGCCATCATGGATGATTGGATCGCTTTGGGCTGCGACTTGTGCGCCTGAAAGTAAAGCTAGCATGACAGACGCTGACGCCAAATGTTTTAGTCTAGTCTTCATTTCCGGTTCTCCTGTTGGAAGCGATTTCTTTCAACGCCTCTGCAATCAGGTCATGGCATTGGGCTGAAAGCGATTGTTCGGATTTGTGCGCCAGTTTCATGAGGCTTTGGTATTCTGGCGGGGTAAGAAAGGTCACAACCCTCTCTGAACGAGCATCAGAGGTGGGCAGGCGAGGCCGCCCCATAGGCGGCTTTGGACCTTTAAGTGACACTTGACTCAGTCCTATTCGAATTTGTTTTCTTTACCGGTAAACTGTCAGGATACCGGAATGGACCACATCAAAAATCGGCCAAACTTGCCTGACGAAGAGAACACCGCAGTTCAGGCGGTGTCTTCTGCGGTGAAACTGGATTTGACACATCCGAATGATCTTGCCGGGATGACACCCTGGGAGCTGGATTTTCGCCAGTTGGACTCAGGTCATTTGGCGACACAGATTACAGTTCGTTCCAGTCTGACGTCTTCTGTGTTGAACATTTCGCTGAGCGGCACCGTGCATCAGCGGGGTGTCTCGCCCGAAGGCTGGAGCACATTTGGTATCGCACGTCAGGGCACAATCAACTCATGGCAAGGTTGTGAAATGGACGGTGATGCATTCCTGACCTTTGGAAACAATGATGGTTTTGACGGTGTGTCTACGGACAGATTTTTTGGCAACGTAGTTTCGTTCAACACCCGTCGTTTCCAAAGACTTGCGCAGTCTTGCGGATACACACTGGCAACCGATGACCCGGCCGTTAGATTGCTTCTTTCCGAAGACAATGCGCGCAGAATGGACAGGTTGGAACGCGATATTGCGCATTTGTTGGAAAATCCTGAACAGCCTTGGACGGAAGACGTTGACGAAGCGCTGATGCTTGAAGTTGCGACGCTCGTGACAAACAGCGAAGCCCATCAAGACAAAAGTACAGCGCAAACAAGACGCCGGGCGCTCAACCGGGCAATTGAAGTCATGAGCGCAAATTTGGAGGAGCCCGTGTCAATCGAAGACCTGTGCACCGAAAGCGGAGCGTCACTGCGCACACTAAACCGAGCGTTCAAAGAGCGTTTCGGACAAAGTCCAAAAGCCTATTACATGAGGCTGCGATTGAACAACGTCAGAGAAGCATTGCTCAAAGGGTCACTCTCATTAGGTGTCGCCACAGTCGCCAACACCTACGGGTTTTGGCACATGGGTCAATTCGCGCGAGACTATCGTTTGTTCTTTGGTGAATTGCCGTCAGAAACTTTGAAGACGCGAGACACCTGAACGGGCTTGAACCGTGTGAAGCGGGAATTGCAACTTCAAACCGAGTTGCCCGATGCCACAAGCGGCAAGAACCAGCAGACTGGTTGCGCAGGTATTCGGCCTGTTCCGCAAGCAACGACGCCGGATTTTCCAGTGCCTTCGCGCAAGCGTCACGATGACCTTGGGCCACTCAATTGGGGAGGCTCAGGGCCAGTGAACCCGAACTTGGTTTGTCTGTACTATCTTACTCCACGTAAAACCGTCTTGTGGCTTAACGGTCCCGGCTACGTTGGTGAGCTCTGAATCGAATTGGTTTTCATTGCTCTTTCGAATTCCCGCGAATTTGTTCAATAGATCGCGCGGCGAAGCTGCCTGAGAGTGACTCATCCACCATTGCCTCCAAAGCAGAAAGCGCAGGAGATGCCTCTGGCCCAACCTCACCCAGTGCAATGGCCGCTTCCTTTCTTACAAAAACTGACGGACTGCCCAACAATTGCATAAGCTCGGGAACTGCGGGGGCCGCTTGCGACCCAAACAGTGCCAACGATTGCGCGGCAACCCGTTGTTCATTGGCATCCCCGCGCGACAAGTCGGCGATCAGACTGGCGACAGTAGTGGCCGGAGGAAGAGCAGCCAGCCGGAGGCCCTTGTTGATCCGATTGTTTAAATACCGATGCTCGCCAACCCAACGGACGATAAAGAAATACTCTCGGACGACTTCTTGAAGCGCGCCAGCATGTTCTCCTTTTTGCCATTGATCGATCATCGCCCGCGCCGCGCGACGATTACCATTCAGCGCCAGCACTGAAGCCGCAAAGGGCATAAGTTCAATCGCTTCCGGGTTTCTGTCCAGCTCCTGCAAGATTGCTGCCTCTGCGTTCGCCAAATCATTCATTGCAAAAAACGCGGCACCTTCGAACAGGGCATAATGGCTGGGATAGGCCGGATCCAGACGCATCGCAGCTTGTACAAAGGCAAGACCTTCTTCAGGCTCGCCGTCAGCAATCAGAGCCCATCCCATCGTCAGATGTGCTTCGGGGTCGCTGGGTTGCAGGGCGATGGCTTTGGCTGCCTCTTGTCTGGCCTCGTCCGTTCCACGGCTGAGACCTGCGGCGCCATCCCAATCTGGAAGGTTAAGGCTCACTATTGCCCTAATAACATGGATCAACGCTGTGTCCTGCTGTGTAACCTCACGGTAGTACTTGTAGAACAGGCCAATATGCATCTGCTCGCCCGTGTCAGCGAAGCCTTTCCAGTGGTGGAAAATGTGCGGTCGTAGATGGGCCAAAGCAAGAGTTGCCCAAGCGCGACCGTAATCTGGATCCAGCTCAACGGCCTTTTCAAAGTGTGGGATCGCAGCAAGGTTATCTTGCTCATTAAAGCGCGAGTATAGTTCCCAACCCTGTTGAAAGGCTTCACGCGCCTCGACAGTATCGGTTTCAACGTTTTCAATTGCATTTCGCTTTGTCGTATCGAGCGGAACGTCCAATTCCTTTGCTATTTCCAGTACGATAGTGTTCTGAACATCAAATATATCACCGACTTCTCCGTCGAACCGTTCCGCCCATATCAGTCTGCCGTTCAAAGTATCTGTCAGACGTATGTTGATACGAAACCCTGTATCGGTGCTTCTGAGACTTCCATCAACGACGTATCGCACCCCCAGTTTCTCGGCAAAGCCTGCGATATCTATCTCACTGTCCTGGTAGGTGAATGACGTATTGCCTGCTATGACGAACAGCCCCGAAATGCGGGACAAATCGGTGATCAAGTCTTCGGAAAATCCGTCGATCAACACCTTGTTCGAAGCATTATTGGTAAAATTCGCGATCGGCAGTACAGCAATTGAAGGTACATCAGGTAAGGGGAAGACCCTTTGCGCCTCTGAGGCGCGCAATTGGCCCACATCCCTTTTGTTTTCCCAGACCAGTCCGATTGCCGCTAAACATGCAATGGCAGCTACCAACTTCAGCGTGACGGCTAGCCTTTTTTTATTGGGCTTTGTGGATGGAGGCGACGCACCTGTCTCAACGCGGTATGCCTCGATTGGTTCGGCAATGTTTTTGACTTTTTGAAGACCGATCGGGGTGAAGCTGAATGGTACCTTGTTCCGGACGTATCCGACGACGGATTGCGAAACTATAATACCGCCGGGATCTGCCAGAGCCTCGAGGCGTGCTGCAACGTTGACGCCGTCTCCCAAGATGTCTTCGCCATTCGATATGATGTCACCGACATTTAACCCAATCCGAAAAGTGATTGCGCGTTCGGGATCAATGCTGGAATTTTTTTTGATGAGTTCAGATTGAATCTCAACTGCCGCGCGTACTGCATCGACCGCACTTTGGAACTCGATCAAAAAACTATCGCCTGCTGTGTTCGCTATGCGCCCAGACGACTTTGATATTATTGGTTCGACAACTTCTTTGCGGAGCCGTCGAAATTGAGCGACCGTCCCTTCTTCGTCTACGCTTACCAGCTTTGAATAGCCTGCAACATCGGCGGCTAGGATCGCTGCTAATCGACGATTTGGTCGGCTCTCCATGATTTCCTAGACTAACAGCAGGAAATTTTGCTGGGAAATGATTTCGTGCCGTAAAAATTGCCAATGCATTGCTTAGGCCGAAATGGCTTTCTCAACGGTCCCTCGTCGTAAATGGAATGCCTCTTTTGCCCTGCGTGGTGACGTACGAGGGTCCGGATTTCACGACCACAGGCGGCGTCGTTATGTATGCATCGGAAACTTGCCCAAGATCAAGCGACGGCCTGCCAAAACGCTTTCGCGCGTCCGGCACGGTCAGAGTGACCAATAACTTCGGCGCAATCCCCAAAGCCGTTTCCTCTTTTGGCCGGCCTTCGCTTCATTTCCCAGCTTTGCTCGGCGTCTGATCTGCAAATCAGCCCTGATTTTCCCAAAAGGAAGTCAGGATCAATAAAATCGGTTTAGGTGCTGGATGAAGGAAGTGAGGCGAAATGGCAAGGTTCTGTCGCTGGGTGCAGAACTATGTGTCGCCCGACACAATCACCAAGTGGCGGACCGAGGAGGATTCGAACCCCCGACCCCTTGATTCGTAGTCAAGTACTCTATCCAGCTGAGCTATCGGTCCGCGTTGGTGAAGCGGTGTTTAGACCTGCCGCCTCAGACGTGCAAGTCGATTCTTCAAAAATTTTTCAAAAAGTCATGTCGCCACGTGGAAGGCTTATTTCGAACACTGTTCCTTCGGGTCCGGTGTGTTTCAAAGTCAGGTCTCCACCATGTCCGCGCACAAGTTCCTGGGAAATCGCCAGCCCCAAACCCGAACCGCCCTTTCGAACTCCGCCCTGGAATGGTGTAAACAGGTTTTCGCGCGCTTTTGGTGGAAGCCCCGGGCCTGTATCGCTGATTTCAATGCACCACGTGTCTCCATATTCGCAGCCAGCAATTGTAACGCGTCCGGGTTTGGCAGATGCCACCAATGCCTGACGCGCGTTGCGTACGAGGTTCATGATGACCCGGAACAATTGTTCGGGATCTGCACGGACAATCAGGTCTTCTGGCACTTCGTTTACGATTTCAACGCAGGCATCGGCGACGGCAAGCTGCTCGCTGGCTGCCACATCTGCAGCCAGCGTCCGCACAGGAACCATCGTCAAGGTGGGCGCGGGTTCTTCCGCGCGCCCAAAGGCCAGCGTGCTTTCACACAGCGACACAGCGCGCGTGATAGAGTTCACCAGTTTCGGTGCCATCCGGCGAACCAAGGGATCGTCGCTGGATTCGATCCTGTCGGTGAACAGCTGTGCCGACGTTAATATGTTACGCAGATCGTGACTGACTTTGGCCACCGCCCCACCCAGTTGTGCCAGCCTTTCGCGCTGTCGCAGCGCCTGTGTCAGGTCCGTCTGCAGCATTTTCAAAGCCTCTTCGGCCTCGCGCAGTTCCGTCACCTTCGAGTTTGGCGAGATAATGCCCCGCGCGTCTTCGGGCGCGCTGGCATAGCGCTGCATGTATCCCACAACGCTTTTGATCGGACGAACAAGAACCACACGTACCGCAAGAAACAACAGTGAAGCTGTGATGATCGAAATGACAAAAGACAGACCCAGAATGCGAAGCCCGTAATCCACCATCGCCATGCGCAAAGGGGCGCTGTCCGTGGTGACCTCGATCAACAGCCCTGCGTCTTTGACGGGTTCGCCAATCACTCGAATGATTTCATTTTCGGGCGTGACAATCCGGCTTATGGCATCACGGATCAGAACCCAGGGGCCCGCATCGCGCAGATCGAATGTCTTGGCAATGGAGTCCGGAATCGGTGAAGACAACATAAGCTGTCGAACTTCGTCCCGACGCAGCACGACGTTATAAACACCGGCATTCGCCAGCAGTTCCGCCTCGAGGTCCTCGGCCAGCATATCGTCTGCAAGCAAGGCGAGCGAGGCAATCTGGGCGCGCTCCAGTCGGTTCAGCAGAAAATCCTCGCGGAACCGAGCGATAGACGGGACAAAAATCAGGACTTCGGCCAACATGACGAAGACCGTCGTCAGGATCAGAAATCGGCCCGACAGCGAGTTCAAAATGCGCCCCTCCTCAGGTCAGGGAATCCAGCGCTGGACGAACCTGACCACTCGTTTAACTGTCTGATTCTCAAACAGCCTTGGCGTGAAATAAGCACCCGCAACGCGTTTGTTAAGCTCTCCGATCGTCGGATAAGGCGAAACCATCGCGGCGATCTGCCCCATCTTCAGGTTATTGGCCAATGCCAGCGACCACAAGTTGATCAACTCGCCTGCCTGATGGCCAACAATTGTGGCCCCGACAGGTCGGCCTTTGACAACCATAACTTTGATGAAGCCCTTTGTTTTACGCTCGGATATGGCCCGGTCGTTATGGTGATAGTCAAAGCGGGCAACTTCCAACCTGTCACCGTGCTGGTCGCGGGCCTGCGCTTCGGTCATACCGACCTGCGCCAGTTCCGGATCGGTATAGGTCGCCCAGGGGATATGCGCGGTTTTGGCTTTGGACGGCAGGCCAAACAACGCCGAGCGAATAATGATACCCGCGTGATACCCGGCCACATGTGTGAACTGCAGCCCACCCGCAACATCACCGATGGCATAGACCTTGCGGTTTGTCGTCCTCAGGGCCTCATCGGTTTTGATGCCGGTCCGGGTGCGCTCAATTCCTGCCACCTCCAGGTTCAGGCTTTCAACATTGGCTTTTCGTCCGGCCGCAATCAAAAGGTGAGTGCCCCGGTGAATCTCACCGTTCTCGGTCACGACCTCTACTGTGCCTTCGCTGCCCCGGATTTGCGCCACCATGGCGTCTTCGTGGATGTCGACGCCCTCATTGCGCAACGTCTCCAACACCAGCGAGGCGGCTTCGAGGTCGTCTTTGCCCAACGCCTTCTGGCCTTCGATGACCGTGACTTTGCTTCCGAGACGTCGATGGGCCTGCGCCATTTCCACACCAATCGGTCCACCACCGATGATCAGTAGGTGATCCGGTCGTTCGCGCAGATCAAAAATGGTTTCATTCGTATAGTAAGGAACCGTGTCCAGCCCCGGGATTGGCGGCACCAAGGGCGAAGATCCGGTCGCAATCACGATTCGGCGCGCAGAGATCACGTAATCGCCGGCCTGTACTTGGTTAGAAGAGATAAAGGCACCGTATTCGCGGATCACCTTGACGCCAAATCCTTCGAACCGTTCCTGGCTGTCCATCGGCTCAATCTGGGCGATGACGTCATGCACGTGATCCTTGGCCGCCGCATAGTCGATCTGAGGGGACGCATCCGCGACCCCGAATACTTCGGAATGCGCCTGACCATAAGCGACCTTCCCACTTGCGATCAGCGCCTTGGACGGGACGCAGCCGAAGTTCAGGCAATCTCCGCCCATCTTGTGCCCTTCCAGCAGGACCACATCCGCGCCCATCTGGCTGGCCCCTGCCGCAACCGACAGCCCGCCGGACCCGGCCCCAATGACCAGGAGGTCTGTTTTCAGTTCGGTCATGGCTTAGCTGTCCTTATTTGCACGCAAGGCTTTGATAACGATGGGCAAAGCGGCCAGAACGCACAAGCCGATAATTGGCCCGATTACGAACGGCTCCCACAATAACGACACATCCGGGGTTTCACCGCGGTCGAACACACCGCCAAGCCCCACACCAATCCACGTGTAGACTATCCCGCCCGGAATAATGCCCAGCGCCGTGGTAATCAGGAAGTTGCGGAACTTTACGCCAACCAGAGCAGGCACCAGATTGGCCACAAAGAACGGAACAACCGGCACCAACCGCAACAGGAACAGGACCGAGATCTCGTTCTCGCGCAGACCGTCTTTCAGTTTCTTGACCGTCCCTTCCGAAGATTCCAACCGGGCGGTCAGCGACTCACCCAACCCCCAGCGTGCAGCCAGAAAAATCGCTGAGGCTCCGATAGTCGCTGCCACAACGTTGAAAATCGTGCCCGCAAACAGGCCAAACAGGAACCCACCCGTCATCGACGCCACCGCTGCCCCCGGCAACGAGAACGCAACTATGACGATGTAAATGGCGACAAAGGCAGCCACCATGACCCAATAGTGACCGTCCCGCCAAGCCAGCAAAGCCTCGCGATTGTCGCGCAGGGTTTCAAAGCTCAGGTAATCGCCAAGCGTGAAAAACCCCGCGATGGCAACAACAAGGATAACCAGAAATGGAATATGGCGCGCAAACCCGCTGCGCGGTGCCTGGCTTGTTTCGGACATAAGGTTTTCCGGTTCATTCTGCTTCATCTTGTGCTCAAGATGCGCTGCCGGGCGGTCCAGCAACAGGGGGATCACGGGGCCTTGATCTTTGTGGCCCCGAATGTGAGAGATTCCTTCGATATTTGGGTGTTTTGAAATCTTTTCGCCGCTGCGGTTACAGAATTGTTGCAAAACGCGCGAAAACCCCGCTGTTGGGGTTTGACTTACCCCTCGCTTAGCAGTAGAGGACGGGCTTCGAACACTAGGGCCAGGCGAATCCGCGCCGCACCCGACCGCTATAGATTGGAGACGGAGCGATGAAACGCACCTATCAGCCTTCGAACCTGGTTCGCAAACGCCGCCACGGTTTCCGCGCGCGCATGGCCACCAAGGCCGGCCGCAAGATCCTGAATGCACGCCGCGCACGCGGCCGCAAGTCGCTGAGCGCGTAAACCGCTCACCGATCAGGTTATGAACATGACGCCGCCGGAGGCCCCTGTGGATGGTAAACACCACCCCGGGAACACGCCCCCGGCGGCGTCCGTTTGTGCGCCGCTGTCTTTGACGGTTCTCAAAAACCGATCAGATTTCCTGAAAGCTGCACGAGCGCGGCGGCAAGGCACATCTTCCATGATGGTGCAGGCCCGCAAACGTGCGCCCGACGAAGCCTGCGGCATTCGCGTTGGTTTCACCTGCTCTAAGAAAGTCGGCAATGCAGTCGCGCGCAACCGAGCAAAGCGCCGCCTGCGCGAAGCTGCGCGAGCCATTTTGCCCGAGGCGGGCCGCGATGGGTGGGATTACGTTCTGATCGGCCGCGCCGAGGTCACGGCCAGTCGCCCCTACGACGCACTGTTGGGTGACTTGCGCTATGCATTGCGCAAGGTACATGCTTCGGGCAAATGACCCTTCTGTCACATATCGTCGCCCTGCCCGTTCGGGCGTATCGGCTGATCTTTAGCCCTTGGGTCGGGTTCAACTGCCGCTATCAGCCAACATGTTCAGCCTATGCGCTTGAAGCGCTTGAGAAACACGGGGCGGTCAAAGGATCCTATCTGGCGGCGCGTCGAATTTGCCGCTGCCATCCATGGGGGGGCGATGGCTACGACCCCGTGCCCGACTGCAAACAACACGAGCGTTCATCCTGACCCCTCGTCAGACTTGACCGCTGCGCCCGGTGCCGGAACAGTTGGATCCGTACAACCCGAGGTCCGGATGCCATCCCACGCGCGCCATAGTCTGCCGACCCACGATGTCCTGAATCAGCCGCCTGTGCGCGGTGATACCGATCTGTGGTCATCTGACCCGGTCTTGCAAAGCGTCGCGATCGCATCGGGTGCGCGCGGTGCGGACTTGGCAGCTTATGGAAAATCGCTGGGAACCGAAAAAACGCGGGGCTTGGGCCGCGATGCCAATCGGCACCCCCCTGAACTTTGGCTTTTCGATCAGGGCGGTCGACGTTTGGATGAAGTGCGGTTTCACCCCGCGTATCACCAGATGATGCAGATAAGCCAATCCGCCGGATACGCAGCTCTGGCCTGGGACGGACAGTCCGGCGGCCATGCGACCCACGCGGCGATGGTCTATTTGGCTGGACAGGTCGAACCCGGGCATTGTTGCCCTTTGACGATGACCTATGCGGCGGTTCCAGCACTCGCCGTCAACGAGCAGATCGCTTCTGTCTGGGCTCCACGGTTGACGGCGCGGAACTACGACCCTTCAACGCGCCCTATCGCCGAAAAATCCAGCGCAACGCTGGGCATGGCCATGACCGAAAAACAGGGCGGCTCGGATGTGCGGGCCAATACGACCGTGGCGACACGCGACGGGGATCATTGGCGGCTGCGGGGGCATAAATGGTTCTGTTCGGCTCCGATGTCAGACGGGTTTCTGACCCTCGCACAGGCCCCCGGTGGTTTGACGTGTTTTCTGTTGCCCCGATGGCTGGAGGGGGAACGTAACGCGATCCATCTGATGCGGTTGAAAGACAAGCTGGGCAACAAATCCAACGCATCTGCGGAAATCGAATACCACGACGCTCTGGCCTATCAGTTGGGGGGCGAAGGTGCGGGCGTGCGCACCATATTGGAAATGGTGCACCACACGAGGCTCGATACTGCAATGGCTCCGGCAGGGCTGATGCGTGCCGCGCTTGGCGAAGCGCATCACTGGGTGACGCATCGCAGCGCATTTCAACGCCGATTGATTGATCAACCGCTGATGCGCGCCGTGCTGGCTGATCTTGTACTCGACTGGGAAGGCGCCCTGACCCTGGGGATGCGCGTCGCCGAAGCCTTTGACGGCAAACGGCCCGAAGACAAAGCCTTTGCTCGGATCGCTGTCGCTTTGGCAAAGTTTATCAACAACAAACGCTGCCCTGTCGTTGTCGTCGAGGCGATGGAGGTGCTGGGCGGCATGGGATATGTCGAAGACACACCGTTGCCGTTGATCTACCGCGAGGCACCTCTGAACAGCATTTGGGAGGGGTCAGGTAACGTAATTTGCCTGGATATCCTGAGGACACTGGCACGCGAGCCGTTGGCTGCCGAGGCTTTGCAGGCAGAACTGGACACTGCGACGGGCGTCGACAGGGGCTTTGATGCGGCTCTGACCGCACATCACAGCCGCTGGCCTGGATTGCCGCCCGAAGCTGAGGCACGCTGGTACGTTGAACACACGGCCTTGCTGTTGACGGCGGCACAACTGCTGCGTCACGCACCGGGTGCCGTCGCGGACGGCTTCATTGCCACGCGTTTGAACGGGCAGAGTGGTCGCACTCCTGGCGCAGTTGCCGGGTTGGACACTGACGCATTGCTGGCCCGCCTCGGCTGATCCGCCACTTGCCCGGTTGCGCCTTCTGCTGTAGGGGCAGCGCATGTTTGATGATGCAGACGATATCCACCCGCTGTTTGCTGGCGCGCCTTCGACCACCGAGTTCAAGAAGCTGCGCAAACGCATCGTGCGCCAAACCCGTGAAGCGATCGAGCAATACGGGATGGTGGATCCGTCCGCACATGACAAGGATGGCAAACCCCCGCGCTGGCTGGTCTGCCTGTCGGGCGGCAAGGACAGTTACACGCTGCTGGCCGTTCTTTACGAACTCAAATGGCGTGGCTTGCTGCCCGTCGACCTGCTGGCGTGCAATCTGGATCAGGGCCAACCCGGCTTTCCCGCGACAGTCCTGCCAGAGTTTTTGGATCGCATGGGTGTGCCACACCGGATCGAGTATCAGGACACGTATTCCGTTGTGATGGACAAGGTTCCGCAGGGACGAACCTATTGCGCGCTGTGCTCACGCCTGCGTCGCGGCAACTTGTATCGCATTGCGCGGGAGGAAGGATGTTCCGCTGTCGTACTGGGCCATCATCGCGACGACATTCTTGAGACATTCTTCATGAACCTTTTCCATGGCGGTCGTCTGGCCACCATGCCGCCAAAGCTGGTGAATGAAGAGGGGGATCTGTTTGTCTTCCGCCCGCTTGCCCATGTCGCGGAAGCCGATTGCGAGAAATTCGCCAACGCAATGCAATACCCGATCATTCCCTGCGACCTGTGCGGCAGTCAGGACGGGCTGCAGCGCCAGCAGGTGAAACAGATTCTCGACCAATGGGAAAAGAACAGCCCCGGTCGGCGTCAGGTTATGTTCCGTGCGTTAACAAATGCGCGTCCCTCGCATCTTTTGGACGCAAAACTGTTTGATTTCATTAATCTTTCAATAAACTCTGACGAAAAAACCTCAATCGCAGATGAGATTCCGCAGCTGCGTTAACGACTAACTCAGACTGGTTTCCTAGGCTCAGTGGCGTGTCATTTATGCCCAAGGCCCAAAGCACGATGCGGAACCACTCTACTTTCGACCGTTTCTTTCAATCATTGAAAACCGTTCTGAACGGTCCATCTGCACTTGCGTTTATCCCGGCACTCAGTTTGGGCGCGTTCTGGCTTGTGGGCGAACGTGCCTTGGTTTTGGTCGCATTGGGCATGCCCTTGGCCATAGCCGGGTTCACGGCGTTTTCGAACGCCCAGTCCTGTCCGCGACGCGGGGTCGCAGTTGGGCTTTTGTCAAACGATCACTTCGCGTCAGCGCTGACAGAGGTGTTTTCCGAAGCCCGTCGCACCGGCGAAGATTCTGCGTGTTTTGCAGTGGTTCTGGATGATTACACAGCGTTGCTTGATCTTCACGGGCAGGCCGCCGCGAACCATGTCGCGCAGCAATTTTACGCGCGTGTCATGTCCATGATCCGCACCAGCGACTGTGCGACGCACATTGGTGAAAACAAGATGATGGTGGTTATGCGCCCTGCGCGGCAACTGGATCTTGAGGCATGCATCCAAATGTCAGGTCGAATGCAATCGGCCATCGAAGAACCAATCATGCTAAATGGCACGGGCGTCTACATGTCCTGCTCGATCGGGTTCTGCCTGAGCAGCAGTTTTCCGGACGGCTCGGCCACGGACTGGCGTGACGGTGCCAACAATGCCCTGCTTGAGGCACAACAAAACGGGCCATCCACGATTCGCGCCTTTTCCTCTGCGACCCGACGGCGCGCACAGATCCGCATCAATCTGCGTAAGGAGTTTGAAACAGCCCTGAGCAGTGGCGAAATTCGCCCATGGTTTCAACCTCAGGTTTCGACCGATACCGGACGTATTTCAGGTTTCGAAGCGCTGGCCCGGTGGGAGCATCCCAAAAAGGGTATTCTTGGACCCAACGTCTTCCTGCCATTTGCCGAACACGCCGATCTAATGGGCAGGTTGGGGCAAACCGTGCGGCACTATGCTTTTTCGGCCCTGCGTGCCTGGGATCAGTCCAATTTGCAGGTACCGCGTATCGGGATCAATTTTTCCTCCGAAGAGCTGCGCGATCCGGGCCTGATCGACCGTTTGAAATGGGAATTGGACCAATTCGACCTGACACCCGACAGGCTGGCTGTCGAAGTGCTTGAAACGGTTTTCTCTCGTCGACCAGATGATGTCATCACCCGCAATGTCAGCGGACTGGCCGCGCTGGGGTGCTGTATTGATTTGGACGATTTTGGAACCGGCCATGCATCGATCGCATCCATCAAGCGGTTCCACGTGTCGCGCATAAAGATCGACCGATCCTTTGTCACCAAAGCCGATCAAGACCCCAGCCAGCAGCAACTGGCCAGTGCCATTCTGACCATGGCTGGACGACTGAATCTGGAAACACTGGCCGAAGGCGTCGAAACACCGGGCGAGCATGCACTCATGGCGCAATTGGGCTGCGATCACGTTCAGGGCTTTGGCATTGGCAAGCCCATGCCCTTCGAAAAAACCACGGACTGGATCACGTCTTATCGCAACAAATTGGCTGGCATGCCCAAAATTGGACGGGAAACAGGTTAAAGAACCCCAAATCGGGGCAAAGAAGACCAGTACGTGACGAAATGACGGGCGATTCCGCTTGACCTTTGGGCCTGCACTCTGTTGAACCCTGCGGGTGTCTTTCACTGCTCAAGGTGGCTGTCCCCGATGGACGATCAGAACAAGAATCTCATCCTCGCAACCGCGCTCAGCTTTCTCGTGATCCTGGTCTGGTTTGTGCTGTTCCCTCCACCGGAACCCACACCTGCGCCGGAACAAGCTGAAATTACCAGCGTCGAAGGCAATGAGGTTCAGACGCCAAGCGCCGCTGACACGAGCACTGCCGCTGAAGCAACCGCGACGGCAACCGAAGCTGAGCCCGAGGCGCAGGCGCCCCGGATCGACATCGACACGCCGCGCCTGACCGGCAGCCTGTCTCTGGCCGGTGGTCGCATCGATGAGCTATCGCTGAAAGACTACAAGGTTTCGCTGGCTGACAATTCTCCGATTGTCGAACTGCTGTCACCGGTGGGGACCGAGTCAGCCTATTACGCGCTTTACGGCTGGGCCCCGGGCACGGGCCTGGGTGGCAATGATGTTCCCGGCCCCAACACCATATGGTCCGTCGAACAGGGCGAAACCCTCGGCGTTGACAGCCCAGTGAGTCTGGTTTGGGAGAACGGCAACGGCCTGACCTTCCGCCGCACGATCTCGGTGGACGAAAACTACATGTTCTCGGTGACTCAATCGGTTGAAAACGCCTCGGACACAGCTGTATCCATGGCGCCCTATGGGATTCTTGCCCGACATGGCATTGGCCCGGATGCCGATATTCCTGACACCAAGAACTTCTTCATCTTGCATGAAGGTTTGATCGGCATGGCTGATGGCACTTTGTCCGAAGTCGACTATGGTGATCTTCAGGATCAATCCGAGACCTTCGAAAACATGAATGAAGGGTGGATTGGATTTACCGATCACTACTGGATGACAACGCTCATTCCTCAACAAGGCTCCGTGTTTACGTCGTCGGCCAAGTTCAACGCGCGCAACGGCGTCTATCAGGCAGACATCAAAAAACCAACGATGACGATCGGTGCTGGGGAAACAGCGCAGGTCACAACACGCCTGTTCGCCGGTGCCAAGGAATGGGAAGCTATCCGCGAGTATCAGTCCGAGGGCGTGCAGAAATTCATCGACAGCATCGACTGGGGCTGGTTCTTCTTCCTGACCAAACCGATCTTCTGGTTGCTGCACAATATCAACCTGCTGATCGGCAACATGGGCTGGTCGATCATCGGCCTGACACTGATCATCAAAGCGATCCTGTTGCCGCTGGCCTTCAAGTCTTACGTCTCAATGGCGAAGATGAAAGAATTGCAGCCGCAGATGGAAGCTCTGAAAGAGGCGGCAGGCGACGACCGCCAAAAGATGCAGCAAGGCATGATGGAGCTGTACAAGAAGGAAAAGGTAAACCCTGCCGCAGGCTGTTTGCCAATCCTGTTGCAGATCCCCATCTTCTTCTCGCTGTATAAGGTGATCTTTGTCACAATCGAACTGCGTCAGGCCCCTTGGTTTGGCCCGTTCCAGGACCTCAGCGCACCAGACCCAACCTCGATCTTCAACTTCTTTGGCTTACTGCCCTGGGCCGCGCCCGCGCCTGAAAGCTTAATGGCGCTGATCTTCATTGGCATCCTGCCTTTGCTGCTGGGTATCTCGATGTGGCTGCAGCAGAAACTGAACCCGGCACCAACTGACGCCACACAAGCGATGATCTTTGCCTGGATGCCGTGGGTCTTCATGTTCATGCTGGGTGGGTTCGCCAGTGGTCTGGTTGTTTACTGGATTGCGAACAACACGATCACGTTCATTCAGCAGTATCTGATCATGCGCAGCCAGGGTTACACCCCGGACGTGTTCGGGAATATCAAGTCCGGCTTCAAGAAGACGCCAAATACGGACAACAAATGAGCGGGACAGTCTCTGACCTCTGGCGTCACCCAATCAAAAGTCACGGGCGTGAAGCCCTGAGCCAAGTCACAGTCATCCCCGGGCAGACCATGCCCGGGGATCGCGTTTGGGCGGTTGCACACGAAGCCGCCAAGACAGATGGATCCGACTGGGCCCCGTGTTCAAATTTCAGCCGCGTCGCAAAAGCACCCGAGTTGGCAGCGATCACGGCCGAGTTGCACGGAGAGCAAGTGACACTCCGCCACCCCAAGCGGTCTGATCTGAAATTTGCCCCGGATACCGAACAAGAGGTTTTCCTGGAATGGGTTAAACCGTTGATGCCCGCCGATCGCGCAGCATCCGCCCGAATTGTCCGGGTTCCAGGACGTGGCATGACGGATAGCGATTTCCCATCTATCAGCCTGTGCAATATGGCATCCCACCGCGCGGTCGAGCAAAAGCTTGATCAATCGCTGTCGACCGTCCGCTGGCGCGGAAACATTTGGTTCGACGGCTTGCCCTTGTGGGAAGAGTTTGACTGGTTGGGGCGCGACGTCCGTGTTGGACAGGCCGTATTCCGCATCCGCGAACGCATTACACGCTGCATGGCCACCACCGCCAACCCCGAGACCGGCGCGCGCGACGCGGATACTCTGAGCGCGCTGAGCAGTTGGGGCCATCAGGATTTCGGTGTTTACGCCGAAGTAATTCAGGGCGGTGAAATCCGCCTGAATGATGAGGTACGCGTGCTATGACTTCGCTTCCGTTTCCACTGGCTGAAGAGCCGGATGACTTTTCCAAAGAACGCGGGCGCAAACTGTTTGCGGGCCCTTCTGAATTTGTCAAAGGCGTGGTCGCCATGAACGGCCTGCCCACCCCCGATCGGTTGGAGGTCTGCTTTGCAGGCCGGTCGAATGTCGGCAAGTCCAGCCTGATCAACGCGCTGACCGGAACAAAGGGTCTGGCGCGTGCCTCAAACACGCCCGGGCGCACGCAGGAAATCAACTATTTCACCCAAGGCCCCGAGCTTTATCTGGTGGACCTGCCCGGCTATGGCTACGCCAATGCCCCTCTGCAGGTGGTGGAGAAGTGGCAAAAACTGCTGAAACAGTATCTCAGCGGTCGCCAGACCTTGCGCCGCGCCTTTGTGCTGATTGATGCGCGCCACGGCGTGAAGCCGGTGGATGCCGAGATCATGAAGCTGCTGGACACCAGCGCCGTGACCTTTCAATGCGTTCTGACCAAGTCCGACAAGGTTAAAGCCAAGGACCGCGAAAAAGTGCTGGACCAAACACGCGCCGCCTTGTCCAAGCATCCCGCAGCTTTCCCCGAAATCGTGCTGACGTCTTCCGAGAAAGGCGACGGTATCGCGACCCTGCGCTCGATCATTGCGCATCTGGAATAGCTTCGCACTTGGCAGGGCCAGGCAAAGGCCCTAACACAGGTCTCCAAAGGGACTTTAGCCATGAAGACACGAGATATGAACCGGGACTGGATCGCCACCGCAGCTACACTCAACAGCGCTCTGCCCTATTTGCAGCGCTATGACGGGGCTATTGTTGTCATCAAGCTGGGCGGTCATGCGATGGGCAGCGATGAGGCGATGGAGAGCTTCGCCCGCGACGTGGTTCTGATGCGTCAGGTTGGGGTCAATCCGGTGGTTGTGCATGGCGGCGGTCCGATGATCAACTCGATGCTGGACAAGCTGGACATCCAGTCTGAGTTTGTGAACGGCAAGCGTGTGACCGACACCGCAACCGTCGAAGTGGTCGAAATGGTTTTGTCCGGGCTGGTGAACAAACGCATCGTGCAAGCGATCAACGATCAGGGCGGGTCGGCAGTTGGACTGTCTGGCAAGGATGCAAACCTGATGGTTTGTGACCAAACCGATGCATCGCTTGGGTTTGTTGGCACCCCTGCTGAAATGAACCCCAAAATCCTGCAAGACCTGTTCTCACATGATGTGATCCCGGTAATTGCTCCTTTGGGCGCAGGTCGCAGTGGTGAAACATTCAACGTCAATGGCGACACGGCGGCAGGTGCAATCGCCTCGGCCCTGAAGGCCGACCGGCTGCTGCTGCTGACAGATGTCTCGGGCGTAAAGAACGCTGCCGGTGATGTTGTGACCGAACTCAAGGCCGGACAGATCCGCGAGATGACCCGTGAAGGCACGATCGCAGGTGGTATGATCCCCAAGACCGAGACTGCCCTGGACGCGCTGCACAGCGGTGTTCGGGCCGTGGTGATCCTGGATGGACGCGCACCAAATGCGGTGTTGCTTGAGCTGTTCACGGAACACGGGGCCGGGTCGCTGATACGGCCGGACTGATCGGTTTGAGGAAGGATGAAATATGGCCAATCTTGTGCAACCTTCCTCTGACCCAAATGCAGCATCCTATGACCACATCGTTGAAGTCGCTCATCGAGAGGGGCTGATCGTCATGGGCGCGTTGCATCCTCGCAAAGTGGATGCCAAACAGCTTGATACCGGCACGCTGGTCCTTCTGGGGGCCGGAAGGGACTTCTGGCCAGTCTTGAAGGCATCCCCCGAATGGGGCAAGCCGGATCCGGTTGACCGTTGGTCGACCAGAGTGATTGGCGGAATAGCCCAGAAACTTGGTGCCGAAGTCTTTTTCCCTTTTGGCGGGCCACCTTATGCCCCTTTCATCGACTGGGCCCTGAAATCCGGGCGCACCTTCAACAGCCCGGTGGGCGCGTTGGTGCACGATACCGTTGGCATGATGATTTCATATCGCGGTGCACTGCATTTTGCCGATGAATTCGATATCCCGCACGCACCGGGGCAATCCCCTTGCGCCACCTGCGACGCGCCCTGTACGCGAGCCTGCCCCGTCGGTGCCCTGAACGCACAAGAGTTCTATGACGTCTCTGCCTGTCACAACCATTTGAATACGCCCCAAGGGCAGACCTGCATGACCGGCGGATGTCTTGCCCGGCTTGCCTGTCCTCTTAGCGCGGGCGCGGGACGTACATCAGAACAGTCAGCCCATCACATGAGGTCGTTCCACCCGTCATGACCCGCACATTGATCCTGACACGCCACGCCAAATCCAGTTGGGACAACCCGATGCTAGATGACCATGCGCGACCGCTGAACAAGCGCGGACGCAAGTCAGCCCCCGCGATAGCCGAATGGCTGCACGCTCATGGATGGATACCGGATGAAGTGCTGAGTTCGACCTCGGCCCGCACCCGTGAAACCTGGGACAGGATGGGGATGACTGCTGAGCATGTCCGTTTTCAGGACGCGCTTTACCTGGCAGGTCCCGAGCAGATGTTACGCCAGTTGTTTGATGCGAAGGGACAGACGGTCTTGATGCTGGGACACAATCCGGGGATTGCCCAGTTTGCGCAGCGGCTGGTTCAGGACGCTCCGGCACATCCACGGTTTCTGGATTATCCGACCTGCGCGACAACCGTCATGGAATTTGACATTGGCGGTTGGGCCGAACTTCAATGGCACAGCGGAAAAGTTCTAGGCTTCGTCATTCCGCGCGAGCTGCTGGAATAAAAAAGGCGGGGCAATACCCCGCCTTCCATTTGGTTTCAGATCGCTTAGTGACCCAGAATCTGGCTGAGGAACAGTTTGGTCCGTTCACTCTGCGGATTGTTGAAGAACTCTTCCGGCTCGTTCTGTTCCACGATCTGGCCCGCATCCATAAAGATCACGCGGTTGGCGACCTGACGGGCAAAGCCCATCTCGTGGGTCACACAGAGCATGGTCATGCCTTCTTCGGCCAGTTCGATCATGGTGTCGAGCACCTCTTTGATCATCTCGGGGTCCAGCGCCGAGGTCGGTTCATCGAACAACATGATACGCGGCATCATGCACAAGCTTCGTGCAATCGCCACACGCTGCTGCTGACCACCCGAAAGCTGGCCGGGGTATTTATCGGCCTGTTCGGGGATTTTTACCTTTTCCAGGAAGTGCATCGCGCGCTCTTCAGCCTCTTTCTTCGGCGTCTTGCGCACCCAGATCGGGGCCAGCGTGCAGTTTTCCAGAATGGTCAGATGCGGGAACAGGTTGAAGTGCTGGAACACCATGC
>NZ_JBXWSB010000055.1:0-28739 GCF_059613205.1 Ruegeria sp. BHSB064 | reverse complement strand
CTGACGATCTGGATGCTGCGGAACAGTTTTACGGCGAGATTCTGAATCTTGAGCGGATTCAGCGTGTCGACAATCGCCATGTTTTCTTCCGCATTGGCGGATCAGTTCTGCTGATCTTTAACCCCGACCAAACAGAACAGCCGCCCCTAAACCCTGACATGCCTGTCCCACCTCATGGTGCGCGCGGCCCTGGCCATGTGTGTCTTGTATTGTCACGCGATGAAATTGCTGTGATGCGCAGACACCTTCTGGACTGGAACATCCCCGTAGACGCTGAATTTGACTGGCCCGGCGGTGCACGGTCTTTGTACGTGCGTGACCCGGCTGGAAACTCGGTCGAGTTTGCCGAAGGCCATTTGTGGGACTAGCCCAGTTCAAACCGTTTTGAAATTCTGTTCACCGGCGTGCCGTCGCGCAACGGGACACCATAAGCGACAGAATAATCCCGGAAACCCATTTTTTCATAATAGCTTAAACCCAGAACATTATCTGCCCGAATTGTCGCGTTTATTGTTCGAAATCCCAGTGAGCCCGCCACTTTGACCGTTTCCCGGAACAGCGCCCGCCCGGCCCCGCGAAGTGCGGGTGTGCGCCGAGTAAATGTTGCGATATCGACACAATCCCCGGGCAACGCGTCATTCGTACCCAACCATTGAAAGCCCGCAACTTCGCCCTGGTCATCCAGCGCGACATTGCAGCAGATTTTATCTGCGCCTTTCAGATAACTTTGCGCGAATAACGGTTCTGAAAATGGAACTTCGAACGCGGTTGTGCCTCCGATCTCGATAATCTGATTGAGGATGCGGCACGATGCGGCCACATCCTCAGACATCATTGGTCGGACAACAATCACGCCTACAGACTCAGCTTGTCGCGCATGAAGGCCAGCGCAACGCTCAAACCGTCCGGAGCAATGCCATGGCCGGTGCCTTTCATGACATGCGCGTAGACCTCTTTGAAATCAGCAGCTTGCAGCGCTTCGGCGGCCTCGGGCAGCGATTGTGGCGGAACAACATCGTCCGCATCACCATGCACCAGCAGGATCGGCATCCGGCTGACAGTTTCGTCAGGCAAAAGATCAGGTTCCAACAACCGGCCCGAAAAGGCGACGATGCCCGCAACCGGGTCCTCGCGGCGTGGGGCAACGTGCAGGCTCATCATCGTGCCCTGGCTAAAACCAAACAGCACAACCTGCTCGGGCAGCACGTCTTCGTCCACCATCAGAGCGTCCAGAAAGGCGTTGAAGTCCTCAACCGCCATTTCCATGCCACGGCGCGCTTCTTCTTCGGAAGACCCATCAATCCACGGGATTGGGAACCACTGAAACCCGTTTGGCATCCCAGGAATCTGCTCGGGCGCATCAGGGGCCACAAACAGCGTGTCAGGCAGATGCTCGCCCAGCGGATCGGCCAACCCCAACAGGTCGGCGCCATTTGCGCCATAGCCATGCACGAACACCACGACTGATCGCGTGTCGCCCGAAACAGGCTCTTTCCTAAGCGCATTCAAAACCCGTGTCATCTGATCCCTTCTCTTTGCTTATCAACCCGGTAATAGGCCCACAGCACCCGCGCCGCAACCGAGCGCCACGGCGACCACGCTTCGGCCATTTGGCGCAGTTCTTTGTCTGTCGGGCGTTTGGGCAGGTCATAAAGGACCCGAGCGGCCTCTTGCAGCGCCAGATCGCCGGGTGCGATTACATCGGCGCGGCCCAGGGAAAACATCGCATAGATCTCGGCCGTCCAGACGCCGATGCCGGACACTTGCGTCAGCGTCTCGACAACCTCAGCGTCCGGGGCATCCCGCAACGCTTTGAAGTCAATGCGCGCCTCAGCCAACGCCCGTGCATAGCGGATCTTTTGGCGGCTCAAGCCCGCAGCGCGCAGATCCTCATCCGTGGCCCACATGATCTTGCGCGGACCGGTCAGTTTCGCGTCCTGCAACCGTTTCCAGATCGCACGCGCCGATGCCACGCTGACCTGCTGGCTGACAATTGCGCTCAGCAATTGCGCAAAGCCATCCGGGCGACGGCGCAGAGGCAAAGGGCCAGTCTGTTCGATCGCATATGCCATGCGCGGGCAGGTTTGAGCCAACCATTCGGCCCCTTCTGCCACGCAATCGTTGGTTTCGATAATGCGACCTACGGACATGCGACCTCCCTGCTCGGCGCTCATGGGCACGTTAGGCGCATGTGCCGCAGATGCAAGCCGCTTGTGCAGCAAAGGCTTAGCCGATAACCATTCGCCCATGACAATGACTTCGACCCTTCCAGATGACCGTCAGGCCAAGCGTAACGTTGCCGTTTTGGTGGCCGCACAGGCGGTTCTGGGCGCGCAAATGCCCATGATGTTCATTGTCGGCGGGTTGGCAGGCCAGTCGCTTGCCTCGAACCCGTGTCTCGCGACGTTACCGATATCCCTGATAGTTTTGGGATCCATGCTGGCGGCCACGCCGATCTCTGCGATCATGCAGCGCTGGGGCCGGCGCGTGGGGTTCCTTGTGGGGGCAACTGCGGGCGCATTAGGCGGGCTTGTGGGCGCATATGGCCTGTTCCTTGGGTCTTTCCCTGTCTTTCTTGTGGGCAGCCTGCTGACTGGCATCTACATGAGCGCGCACGGGTTCTATCGCTTCGCCGCTGCGGACACAGCGTCAGATGCTTATCGTCCAAAGGCAATTTCTTATGTCATGGCAGGAGGTCTTGCCGCGGCGATCATCGGCCCTCAGATTGTGAAATTCACATCCGAAGCCTACGTCATCCCGTTTCTGGGCACCTATCTGGCTGTGATTGGCATCAACGTTCTGGGCTCTGCCCTGTTCTTCTTTCTCGACATCCCAACACCGCCGAAACCCACAGAGAACGAACCCACAGGACGTTCACGGCTTGAGTTGCTGAAAACGCCGCGTATCGCTGTGGCGATCATCTGTGCGATGGTGTCTTACGCCCTGATGAACCTTGTAATGACCTCAACCCCGTTGGCTGTGGTCGGGTGTGGATTTTCGGCAAACGACGCGGCGGATATCGTCACAAGCCACGTATTGGCCATGTACATCCCCAGCTTCTTTACCGGTCATCTGATCGCCCGTTTCGGGGTCGAGAAGATCGTGGCGCTGGGACTTGCCATCTTGGCAAGCGCCGGGGTCGTTGCCCTGCAAGGGGTTGAACTTGGGAACTTCTTCCTCGCTCTTGTTCTGCTGGGTATTGGGTGGAACTTTGGCTTTATCGGCGCAACGACAATGCTGGCTGACTCGCATGACCCGCAAGAGCGTGGACGGATGCAGGGCCTGAACGACCTGCTGGTGTTCGGCGGTGTCACATTGGCCTCGCTGGCCTCGGGCGGGTTGATGAACTGCTCGGGCGGTTCCGCGATCGAGGGCTGGACAGCCGTGAATCTGGCCATGGTGCCACTTCTCACACTGGCGGGCGGCGCGTTGCTGTGGCTGATCCTGCGGCCTGCAGACCCGGAACGCGCGTAATCACCAGCGCCCGCTGCTGACCGTCCACATCAGGGACAGGCGTTGCCGCATTTCGCCCGGTATTAAAGTGCCGGAGGCAACACGCTGAGGCCGCGCCGCAGCTTGTTTCAACACCCAATCCGCAAGCCACCCAGCAGAAAGCGCAGGTCGGGCTTCGGCAGAGATCGCAGCCCGGTTTGCTCTCGCCTTGTTCAAACGTTCCAGCGCAGATTTCGCAAGGGCTCGCACACCTTCCGGTGTGCCATCCAACAAGGGTATACGCCCTCTGTTTTCCAGTTCGGGGATCGCGCGAAGCCAGTTTGCAACGCCGACCGCATACCCATAGTCGCGCAGAACATCTTCGTCCGCCATTCCCAGCGCCTGAGCAGAAGCCACAAACAAAGACCCTGAACTGTGGTTGATATAAGCGTCGAAATGCTCCTGATCTTCAAACGGATCGCGGTATATATCCCAACGCCTTACGGCGACGTATTCATCCAAGACGCCAGCCAGATGCGGCGAGAGTACGCGAGACAAAGGCGTTACCACTTCATGACGCCGCACGGTGCCACCTTCGGCAATTTCCTGTAGCGCATCGCGCCACCATTGCAGCCGCATCTCGGCAATCATCGGCTCTTGCGTGACCCAGGGCGCGCGCGCAACTTCGACGTTCAGAGCATATATTGGGAACAGAACGGCACGGGCCGAAACGGGGGCCGCCATGGCGGCACGAAACCGATCAGGATCAGCCCGTTGCACCAACGCGGCGCAGGCTTTGACATCATCGTCAAAGATCACAGTCACTCGGCTGCTGCTTTCTGCGGGTCGCAATCGCGCACCAGTTTCCACTGGATCGCATCCAGCAACGCTTCGAACGACGCGTCAACTATGTTCGCGCTGACGCCCACAGTGGACCAGCGCCGACCCTGCCCGTCTTCGCTGTCGATAATGACGCGCGTAACCGCTTCGGTCCCGCCTTGTGTTATCCGCACCTTGAAGTCGACCAGTCGCATGTCTGACAGGACTTGCGAATATTGCCCCAAGTCTTTGGCCAAGGCTTTGGACAGAGCGTTCACAGGACCCCGGTCGCTGCCGGATTCGTCCATGGACTCGCTGACGGACAGCTTCTTTTCGCCATCCACTTTCACAACAACAACGGCCTCGGACAGGCTGACCATCTTGTTGTACTTGTTCTTCCGCCGTTCAACCGTGACCTTGTAGCGTTTGACCTCGAAGAACTCGGGCAGTTGGCCCAGCTCATCACGGGCCAGCAGTTCGAAACTGGCTTGTGCGGTGTCATAGGAGTACCCATCCGCTTCACGCGTTTTGATCCGTTCAAGAATTCGACCGAGCGCGGGATCACCTGCCTCAACGCTCAACCCGGCTTCGGTCAGGCGTTTGCGCAGGTTCGACTGCCCCGCCTGGTTCGACATCGGAATGATGCGTGAGTTGCCAACACTTGCGGGCTCGACATGCTCATAGGTCGATGGATCCTTGAGGATCGCACTGGCATGCAGCCCCGCCTTATGCGCGAAGGCCGATGCCCCCACATAAGCCGCCTGTTTGCTGGGAACCCGGTTCAAAACGTCGTCCAGCATCCGGCTGATGCGGGTCAACCCTGCCAGAGCATCCAGACTGACGCCGGTTTCAAACTGCGAGGCATAGGGTTCCTTCAGCAGCAGCGTCGGGATCAGCGCAGTCAGGTTGGCGTTGCCACAACGCTCTCCCAAGCCGTTCAGCGTTCCCTGAATTTGGCGCGCGCCTGCTTCGACGGCTGCAAGGGAACAAGCAACAGCGTTTTCTGTGTCATTGTGGGTGTGAATACCCAACCGATCGCCGGACAGACCTGCCGCGATCACTTCGGATACAATCCGTCCGACTTCGGACGGCAAAACACCACCATTGGTGTCGCACAGCACCACCCACCGCGCGCCCGCATCCAGCGCGGCGCGGCAGACCGCGACCGCATAATCCGGGTTGTCCGTATAGCCATCAAAGAAATGCTCGGCATCAAACAGCGCTTCGCGCCCCTGCGCCACGATATGTGCGATCGAGGCGCGGACATTCTCGACATTGTCCTCAAGCGAGATCCCCAACGCATGGGTCACGTGATAATCGTGTGACTTGCCCACCAGACAGACGGCTGGCGTACCCGCATTCATCACAGCCGCAAGCACATCGTCATTCTCGGCCGAGCGCCCTGCCCGTTTGGTCATTCCGAAGGCCGTCAGACGGGCCGAGGTCTTAGGCGCAGCCTCGAAAAACGCGCTGTCGGTCGGGTTCGCCCCGGGCCAGCCGCCTTCGATGTAATCCACACCCAACGCATCCAGCGCCTGCGCGATCTGCACTTTCTCAGCGGTCGAGAACTGAACACCCTGCGTTTGTTGCCCATCGCGCAGGGTCGTGTCGTAGAGGTAGAGGCGTTCTTTGGTCATCAAACCTCCTCCAGTTTGAAGGCATCGAACCCGGCACCGGGCACCAGTTCCACCCCTTCCTTGCTCATGCGCACTTCAAGTCCCGCGGCAACATATGCGGCCTTGAGGCGGTCAACTTCCGAGAAATCCTTGGTCTGCATGGCAGACGCCCGTGCGTTCGCCAAACGATCCGCATGTGCAGTCAGGTCAACAGATGCCGTATCCGCCCACGCGCCCATCTCTGGCAGCAACAGCCCAAGCAATTGCGCGCTGGCCAACAGTCCCGCTGCGTCGCCTTCGGAGGCCAGTCGGTATAACTCGGTCATGGCACCTGCTGTGTTCAGATCATCGCTCAACGCTGCAACGACCTCAGGTGCCGCGCTGGCGGCGGGCTCGACGCCCGCTGTCAGCGCCCGCCACTTGCGCAGCGTCGCTTCGGCTTCACGCGCCTTTTTCTCGGTCCAGTCCATCGGCTTGCGGTAATGGGTTTGCAGGAACACAAACCGGATCACCTCGCCGGGCACGCCTTGCTCCAACAGATCATGCACGGTGAAGAAATTGCCCAGCGATTTGGACATTTTCTTACCTTCGACCTGCAACATCTCGTTGTGCAGCCAATACCGCGCGAACTCACCTTCCGGGTGTGCGCAGCAGCTCTGCGCGATCTCGTTTTCGTGGTGCGGGAACATCAGGTCGTTGCCGCCCCCGTGAATGTCAAAGCTCTCGCCCAGCAATTCATAAGCCATGGCCGAGCATTCAATGTGCCAGCCAGGACGCCCCCGGCCCCACGGGCTGTCCCAGCCCGGCAATTCGTCGGTCGATGGCTTCCACAGCACGAAATCCATCGGGTTCTTCTTATAGGGCGCCACCTCGACCCGCGCGCCTGCGATCATGTCATCGACCGAACGGCCCGACAGCTTGCCATAGCCTTCTTTCCAACTGTCGACAGCAAACAGGGCGTGACCCTCAGCGGCATAAGCATGGCCCTTTGCGATCAGTTCCTCGATCATCGCAATCATCTGGTTGATGTATTGGGTCGCCCGCGGCATCTCGTTGGGTTCAAGAGTTCCCAAAGCACCCATGTCGTGCAGATACCAGCCGATGGTCTCATCGGAACGCTCCTGCACCAGTTGCTCTAACGAGCCTTCCGCGCCCGCCTGTTTACGGGACAGCGCGGTGGCGTTGATCTTGTCATCGACGTCGGTGAAGTTGCGCACATAGGTCACGTGATCCGCGCCATAAACATGGCGCAGCAGACGATAGAGCACGTCAAACACCACCACCGGGCGGGCATTACCCAGATGGGCGCGGTCATAGACCGTCGGACCACAGACATACATCCGCACATTTTCAGGGTCGATCGGCACGAAGTCTTCCTTCGTCCGCGTCCGTGTGTTGTGCAGCTTGATCGTCGTCATCGGTCGGGCTCCTCAGAAACAGCATGTGCTTGCGCGTTGGCGCGGGCTTAGCAACTTGTCTCAGGGATGAAAACGAAAGAAACCGGCCCGCTTGATAAATCAGCAGGTAATGCAGCAGATAATGATGCAGGTCATCGGGTTCATGCCTATCGGTTATCACGGGATCAGATCCAAGCCAAGCATTGAGTTTGTGTACCCCCTCGGGCACAGTTCCCGATATGGATCGCGACTACATCAACTCCATTTGCCAAGAGTTCCCGGGGGCCGAGCTTTCTGACCCATGGGGCGGCGGCCATGATGCATGGCAAGTCGGTGGCAAGATGTTCGCCTGTATTGGCACCGCAAATGACGGGGTTTCCGTCAAAACTCCGGACGTGGAAACAGCTCAGATGGTCATTGATGCGGGTGTCGGCGTAAAAGCCCCATACTTCCACCGCAGTTGGGTCCGCCTTCCGTTTGACGCAGAGACCGAGGAACTGCGTCATCGCCTGACCGTTTCTTACGACCTTGTCCGCGCATCGCTAACAAAAAAGCTACAGGCGACCTTGCCGCCGCGAAGCTGATTGACAAAGGCGTATCGCTCTGTCCCATTCAGCGAAAGGCAATCCAGGAGCGGTCCAATGAACCTGTCAAAACGCATCACGCAGATCACCGGCGGTGGCAGCGACGGCTGGGACGTGTTTTACCGCGCCCGAAGGATGCTGAGCGAAGGTCAGGCCGTAACCGAATTGACGATTGGTGAACATGACATTCGGACCGATCCATCGATCCTGCATGCGATGGACCTTTCTGCCCGTGAAGGACACACCGGCTATGCCATGGTTCCCGGCACGGAACTTTTGCGGGATACGGTTGCCGCACGAGTGCAAACGCATACGGGTGTACCCACAACGCGAAACAATGTTCTGATCACACCCGGTGGGCAATCAGCCTTGTTTGCGGCCCATATGGCTGTGTGTGATCCCGGCGATGTGGGCCTGTTCCTCGATCCGTATTACGCCACGTACCCGGGCACGATTCGCGGGGTCGGAGCGGTCGCCCGCGCGGTACAGACCGCGGCAGAAGATGCCTTTCAACCCTGCGCCGAAAGGATTGATTCTGCCGCTGACGGTGCCGTTTCGCTTTTGATCAACACGCCCAACAACCCGACCGGAGTTGTTTATTCCCGTCAATCACTTGAAGCGATCGCAGACCTTTGCAAGAGGCGCGACCTGTGGCTGATCTCGGATGAGGTCTATGACACGCAAGTCTGGGAAGGTGAGCACCAGTCGCCGCGCGCGCTGCCCGGTATGGAAGAACGGACGCTGGTTGTCGGGTCCATGTCCAAATCCCATGCTATGACTGGATCGCGTTGTGGCTGGATCGTCGGCCCCGAAGAGGTTATCGCTCATCTGATCAATCTGGCGACCCACACGACCTACGGCGTGCCGGGCTTTATTCAGGACGCGTCCAGTTTTGCGCTGACCGCAGGGCCCGAGTTGGAGGAGAAGATCGCCGCCCCGTTCCGCCGACGGCGGTCGATGGCGATGAAGATACTTCGGACACAGGACACCATTGGCCTGGTGCCAGCGCAAGGCGCGATGTATCTGATGCTTGACGTACGCAAGACCGGAATGTCCGGGGACGGGTTTGCCAACGCTCTGCTCGACACCCACGCCATTGCCGTCATGCCGGGTGAGAGCTTTGGGTCGGCTGCCGCTGGGCACATTCGGGTGGCTATGACGGTCGAGGATGATCGTTTTGCAAGCGCGCTAAGAACGCTGTGTTCCTTTGCCGAACAACTCGCAAAGCGTCACGCTGCAGAATAGTCCTCAAAAGCGGAATGTGGTGCGCAGGTTGAAAACGTTGGAATCCAGACTGCCATTGGAACGGGTGACATCGTCGAAATCCTGACGCAGCGCCTCACCGCTGATGACAAAATTTTCACCAATCGGATAGGCAACGCCTATGCCGTAAACGGCTGCTGTGTCGTTGTCGACCGAGGTTTCAGCTCGTGCCGCGCCGACAACCACATACCCAAGGGCGCTTCCGAAATCGTATCCACCACGCAGCTTCAGACGGGTCATGCTGTCCAGGCTGCCCTGAGTTGACCCCAAATCCAGAGAGAGGCGGTTGTATTCAAACTCGCCCCCCAGCACAAAGTTACCAAAGTCCTGATCATAACCGACATGCGCCCCAAAAACGGTGTCGTCACCGCTGGCGCCCCCTGGTCCGTCCGCATCTGCATATCCAAAGCTGAGACCGATATACCCACCTGTCCAGTCCTCGGCCGATACAGGGCTTGCGCTTGCGATGAGGGTCGCAGCAAACAGGACAGAAAGAGATTTTGTACACGGGTTCAAAGCTATGTCGCTCTTGTTTCGATCCAAAGACGCAAACTAATTCTAATCTGTGGTCCACTCCGTCAGAATTCAAATTCAGGGTCGTAACGCTCAAAAGTAAGTGAATGCAGTATAACAGAATTCTTCCAAAGCGGGAGAAAATCTAACCATCCCTCCGGCACTCGGCAGATTACCGGTACAATCGGCGGCAAATTCCAACAAAGGTCGTAAACAGGACAGATTGTGTCGCAGCGTTTTGGAAAGCTTTACGAAGTTGTTGCGAGGCCAAATGACAGATCACGATTGGAAGATCAGCCTGATCAGCCGTACCATAGGTGCGGATCGTGGCCGTGCCGCGCGGGGGCGACCATAAGGGGGATTACCCTCACCCCAACGCATCACACAACGACCGGATTTTGAAATGAACGACCAATCCCGCAACACCTCACGCAGCGGTGGCCGCGCTGCACGCCGTGCCGCCCGAGCCTCAGCCCTGCCTGATCATCTGCGCCCTATACGCCCCGGAATGGAAGGCGGCGTTCTGAATGTTCTGACACAGGCGCAGATTGAACGCATTCATCAGGCCGCCCTGACCGCGCTTGAAACCATTGGCTTGGCAGACGCCCCGCAAAGCGGCATTGATTACCTTGTGGGTGCCGGCTGTACCCTTGGCGATGACGGTCGCATCCGGTTTCCGCGTGCGCTGGTCGAAGACACAATCGCAAAGGCGAACCGCTCGGTCACACTCTACAGCCGGGACGGGAAAACCGATCTCGAGCTGACGGGCACCAAGGTTCATTACGGCACTGCGGGTGCTGCCGTATCTATGGTCGACGTGCACGGCCGCGAATACCGCGATTCCACCGTGCAGGATCTGCACGATGCGGCACGAATCTGCCAACAACTTGATAACATTCACTTTGTTCAACGCCCGATGGTTTGCCGCGACATCGCGGACAACCTGGAAATGGACCTGAACACGATCTACGCCAGCTGTTCCGGCACCTTCAAACATATCGGGACATCGTTTACCGAACCCAGCCACGTCGCACCGGCGATGGAGATGATCTACATGATCGCGGGTGGTGAAGATAAATACCGCGAGCGGCCTTTTGTATCGAATTCGAACTGCTTTGTGGTTCCGCCCATGAAATTCGCAACAGAAAGCTGCGAAGTGATGGAGGAATGTATCAAGGCCGGAATGCCTGTCCTGCTTCTTTCAGCCGGGATGGCCGGTGCCACCGCGCCTTCGACCATAGCCGGAGCAATCACGCAGGCAACCGCCGAATGCCTTGCCGGACTGGTTTACGTAAACGCCGTAAGCCCCGGAGCGCCCGCCGTTTTTGGCACTTGGCCCTTTGGTCTGGACCTTCGGACAGGCGCGATGTCCATTGGTTCGGGCGAACAGGCCCTGCTGACGGCTGGGTGCGCGCAAATGCACCGGTTCTACAACCTGCCCGGCGGTGCGGCTGCGGGGGCATCGGATTCGAAACTTCCCGACATGCAGGCCGGGTGGGAACAGATGTGTTCCAACGTGATGGCGGGTCTGTCCGGTTTGAACATGGTCTACGAAGCGGCGGGCATGCACGCCTCTTTGCTGGGCTTCTGTTTTGAAAGCCTGATCCTCAGCGATGACTTGATTGGTCAGGCCCAACGCTGTGTACGCGGGATCGAGGTGACAGATGATACCCTCGCGCTGGACCAGATGGCCGAGGTCTGCATGGGCGGCCCCGGTCACTATCTTGGAACGGACGCCACGCTTAGCCGGATGCAAGCTGACTATGTCTATCCGGTTTTCGGCGACCGGTCTTCGCCAAAAGAATGGGTTGAGCTGGGCAAACCAGATCTGATCGACAAAGCAATAGCCCGAAAAGAAGAGATCCTATCCGTGCCATCCGAGGCCAGATTCGATCCGATGCTGGACATGGAGTTGCGCGAAAAGTTCAAGATTCACCTCCCCGCTTAGCAGGGAAACAGGCGGCCCGGTGATGATCGGGCCGCCCATACGTTTATCCGTCACTTGGCGGGAGCAATCCGGCTTCCTGTGCAACGGCCACTTCATCTGCGTCCAACGCGCCGTCACCGTTCGCATCCATGGCTGAGAAGGTGTCGGCGTCCACACTGGGCGCAACCACCTGCACTTCCTCGATCGTCAGAACGCCATCACCATTGGCATCTGCCGTCGATTGCGCCGATACGAGCCCAGGCAAGGTCAAAGCAGCGATGGAAATCCCAATCAAATACTGCGGTTTCATTTTGGTGCCTCCTGATAGGTTGATTATCTTTCGTCCGGACAGGCCCTAGAAACACCGCAACACCTCAGCCCGTCACCCGTAATGCGCGAAAACCAAAGATTCGCGCCAATCCTTGCGTGTTTGACCGAGTCGGGCGCGCAACGCCCCGCCGGGCAAAATTTCGCCGGACCCGTTTCGGCAGGTCTTGCCCGACGGATCCCTACAAATCCGGCAAAACCACGCTTACGTGAGCCGTGCGGCGAAAAAAGAAAGGGGGCCGAAGCCCCCTGTCAGTTTCGCCTTCCAGGCTCATGTCGTTGACCGCCCGGTGTTTTTTTGCCTGCGGCCTGGACTGCGCATGGGGCGAGCGCACCCGCCCCGTGAAAGAGTGGGAGGGAGCAAATATTCCGCCCCACCCTGTTCCCGGCCAACACGGGCATGTCGGCCGAGTGGAAAAAGGCAAACTTGGTAAGTCTCAGTGCCTTTCTCCGTATTCGTCGGGGTCGGTAACCAAGGGCAGCGTCCGACCCCTACGCCCCGGGGTGCCGGGGCGTTAAACCTTAGCTACACCCGCTTGTCGCGCCGCAGGTGTTGCACTTCATGCAAGTCCCGTTGCGGACCAGCGTGTAGTTTCCGCATTCACCGCACGGGTCGCCCTCATAGCCTTGCATTTTTGCTTTGGTGCGGGCGTCCATGCCGGTTGCAACTGCGGTTTCTGCCACAGGTGCTTCGAATGCAGCTGCTGTTTCAGCCATCCCGTTCAGCTCAACCTGACCGGCATTGAACACAGCCAGGTCCTGAGGCAGACGCTTGCGCAGATAGCCGGTCGAGCTGATTTGTTTCAGCACTTCCAATGACTTGGACGCAGCACTTTCACTGATCTCGGAGATGTTGGACACACCTTCTTCTTCGCCTCGACCCAGATCGTCAAAGGTCGCGCCTTCGGGTTTCACATGCGCCAGATCGGTGCGGTCCAGATAAGACACGGCCAATTCGCGGAAGATGTAATCCAGGATCGACGTCGCATTCTTGATCGAGTCGTTGCCCTGCACCATCCCAGCCGGTTCGAACTTGGTGAAGGTGAAGGCATCCACGAACTCTTCCAGCGGCACGCCGTATTGCAGGCCGACCGACACGGCGATGGCGAAGTTGTTCATCATCGCCCGGAAGCCAGCGCCTTCCTTGTGCATGTCGATGAAGATCTCACCCAGCTTGCCGTCTTCGAACTCACCGGTGCGCAAGTAAACCTTGTGGCCTCCCACGATTGCTTTCTGGGTATAGCCCTTGCGGCGATGCGGCAGTTTCTCGCGGTGACTGCGGATCATTTCCTTGACCACAACCTTCTCGATCACCTTCTCGGCCAGAACGACAGCTTTTTCCTGCGTCGAACCGCTTTCCAGCACTTCAGCCGCCTCGTCGTCATCCTCAACCAGCGCCGCGGCCAGAGGCTGCGACAGTTTCGAGCCGTCACGATAAAGCGCGTTGGCCTTCACGCCCAGCGACCAGCTGAGCTCATAGGCCTTTTGGCAGTCCTCAATGGTTGCGTCATTCGGCATGTTGATCGTCTTCGAGATCGCGCCCGAGATGAAGCTTTGCGCCGCCGCCATCATGGTGATGTGGCTATCAACCCCTAGGAAACGCTTGCCTTTCTTGCCGCACGGATTGGCGCAGTCGAAAATCGCATAATGCTCTTCCTTCAGGTGCGGCGCGCCTTCCAGAGTCATGGTTCCGCAAACATGGTCGTTGGCCGCGTCGATATCCGCGCGGGTAAAGCCCAGATGGCGCAGCAGATCAAAAGTCGGGTCATTCAGCTTAGTCGCTGGGATGCCCAACACGCCGGTGCAGAAATCCTCGCCCAGTGTCCACTGGTTGAAGACGAACCGGATGTCGAATGCGCTTTCCAGTGCGGCGTCTACTTTGGCCAGTTCATTGGGGCCAAAGCCGTGACCGGTCAGCGACGTATGGTTGATCCCCGGCGCGTTCCCGATGGTGCCGTGACCGACCGCGTAGCTGACGATTTCTTCGATCTGAGATGAAGAATAGCCCAGCTTTTCCAGGGCCGACGGCACCGAGCGGTTGATAATCTTGAAGTAACCGCCACCGGCCAGCTTCTTGAACTTGACCAAGGCAAAGTCCGGCTCGATCCCGGTGGTGTCGCAATCCATCACCAGACCGATGGTGCCTGTTGGTGCGATTACGGTGGCCTGCGCGTTGCGGTAGCCGTTTTTCTCACCCAGGCTCAGCGCCTCGTCCCAAGCGGACATGGCCAGATCGATCAGACGCTTGTCCGGGCAGTTGCCGTGGTCCAGAGGCACCGGCTTGACCGCCAGTTTCTCATAGCCCTCGGTTACACCCTGCGACGCGCGGCGATGGTTGCGGATAACGCGCAGCATGTGGTCCGCGTTCCGCTCATATCCGTTAAACGGCCCAAGCTCACCGGCAATCTCAGCCGAGGTCGCGTAGGCCACACCGGTCATGATCGCGGTCAGCGCACCACAGATCGCCCGCCCCTCATCCGAGTCATAGCTGTAGCCCATGTTCATCAGCAAACCGCCGATATTGGCGTAACCCAGACCCAAGGTGCGGAAGTCATAGGACAGTTGCGCGATTTCCTTAGACGGGAACTGCGCCATGGTCACCGAGATTTCCAGCGTCAGAGTCCAAAGACGCGAGGCGTGCATGTAGTCTGCCGCCTGAAACTCACCGTCTTTCAGGAAGGTCAGCAAGTTCATCGAGGCCAAGTTACAGGCCGTGTCATCCAGGAACATGTATTCCGAGCACGGGTTCGAGCCGCGAATCTCACCATCATTGGGGCATGTGTGCCATTCGTTGACAGTGTCGTGGAACTGGATGCCCGGATCGGCACAGGCCCATGCAGCGTGGCCAACCTTTTCCCACAGATCGCGTGCTTTGACGGTGCGAGCAACCTTGCCGTCGGTGCGGTTGATCAACTCCCAATCGGCGTCTTTCTCAACGGCGGTCAGGAACGCATTGGTGACGCGGATCGAGTTGTTCGAGTTCTGGCCTGAGACCGAGCTGTAGGCTTCCGAATCCCAGTCCGTATCGTAGGTCGGGAATTCGATGCTGTCGTGACCCTGCTTGGCATAATCCAGAACGCGTTTGATGTAAGTCTCAGGGATCGCGACTTTTTTCGCTTCGCGCACTGCCTTTTTCAATGCGTCGTTCGCGTTTGGATCATAAGCATCATCTGCAGAGCCGTCCCACGAACGAATGGCATCGAAAATGCCGTTCAGCATCTTTTCGTGCATTTTCGATCCGGCAACGATCGAGGCCACTTTCTGCTCTTCGATCACCTTCCATTCGATGAACTGCTCGATATCCGGGTGATCCGCATCGACGATCACCATCTTCGCTGCTCGACGGGTTGTCCCGCCTGATTTGATCGCGCCTGCGGCGCGGTCGCCGATCTTGAGAAAACCCATCAGGCCCGAGGATTTGCCACCACCGGAAAGCGCCTCGCCTTCGGCACGCAAGTGGCTGAAATTGGTTCCTGTACCCGAGCCGTATTTGAACAGGCGCGCCTCGCGCACCCATAGATCCATGATGCCGCCTTCGTTCACCAGATCATCGTCGACCGACTGGATGAAGCATGCGTGCGGCTGCGGATGCTCGTATGCAGATTTCGATTTGGTCAACTTGCCGGTTTTGTAATCCACATAGTGGTGCCCCTGAGCGGGACCGTCGATCCCATAGGCCCAATGCAGACCGGTGTTGAACCACTGAGGGCTGTTCGGTGCGGCGCGCTGGGTCGCAAGCATATAGCGCATCTCGTCAAAATAGGCGCGCGCGTCTTCTTCATCTGAGAAGTACCCGCCTTTCCAGCCCCAATAGGCCCACGCGCCCGCCAGACGGTCAAAGACTTGTTTGGACGAGGTTTCGCCGTCAAAATCAGCGCCTTCAGCCGGGACCGAACGCCACAGGAATTCAGGTACACCCTTTTCCTTGACCTTCTTCAGCTTGCTGGGGACACCCGCCTTGCGGAAATACTTCTGTGCGATAACGTCGCTGGCCACCTGCGACCAGCTTGCAGGTACTTCGATATCGTCAAGACGGAAGACAATCGTGCCGTCGGGATTGCGGATTTCAGACGTCGCGGACACAAAATCCAGGTCCGAGTAGGCATCCTGATCTGGTTTGGTGAATTTTCTTTCAATCTTCATGTCCGCAGCCCTGGTTAAATTCCGCCCAATGTTCAGTTCCCGGCACCAAATCTTGTGTTGCAGGGTGCCGCCCGCAACGCCCAGAGAATTCAGGACAAAGGTATCCTTCACTGTCAAAGACAGCGGAAAACCGCAAAAACGGCGCACTTTAATTAGATGTGCTTTCCGACCCTCGCCTGCTGCCCCTTCCGGTTTAAACACCAGATATTGTGGCAATCCCTTCGGCTCATACAATCTGGCGTATGTTGCCATAGAAGGTCAACGCCCTTTTTCAGCCTTTTTTGAAATCTTTTTTGTTGACCTGCCGCCCTTTGAACATCGGCAATCGACATGGTCCGATTCCCCCACAGGATCATCCACGGCAAATTTCCGCTGATCGTTCGGAATCTCAAATCGAATTCCCGTTTTTACCAGCATAGTTATCTGCATTTGATCAACCAATGCGACACCGACTAGGCTGATTGGGAATCATCTGCATCTGTTCTGAGGCGTCCGAGTTTGATCGCGGCCCGTTCGTTTAAATGTGAAAAGGTACAAAGCTATGAAGCTGCTCACCTTTATCCCGATATTGGCCTGTATCGTGGCCTGCGCACCACAAGATGTGCCCGATGCGTCACGCAGCGCACAGTTCGAAACCTATCCGCAACGACTGTTCGATAGTTTTGAAACCAGTTGCTCTGGCCCGGGAGAATCTTTTGAAAAAACCGGCGGCCAGACATTTGAATGTCGCGAAATCCTGCCCCCAGAGGCATCCGCCTTTCTGATTCTGAACTATGACGGAAATCCACAAGACCTGCCGCAAAGCGTGATGCGCCTGACATCAAGCAAGAACACCAGCGGATATCGCGTAGATGCGAACGTGTTCTTTAAGGTGCCGCAGAAAACCGGATCCGTGGTCGAAGTGCCCTTGGACAGCGCCGAGCTGGATCAGTCGATCAGCAGGCTGTTCCAAGCAATGGGCGGATCGCCCTCATAAACTGATGGAAGTGGTCGGGGCGGCAGGATTCGAACCTACGACCCCCTGTACCCAAAACAGGTGCGCTACCAGACTGCGCCACGCCCCGGACCGTGCGCCTTCCTAACGATGCCAATCTGATTTGAAAAGCCCTAACAGGGCCAAATTGCAGGACCTGACGAAAAAATTTCGTGCTGCATCTGTGTACCGGGCGTAATGGAATAGCGCGCCGACAATCCGGCATTGATTTCCAGTACTGCAAAAACGGAATCTCCGCCTTCGATTGGCGTCAGATCACCGGGAATCGCCCCCTCATGCACGCTCGTTACCAGGCCGGTGCGATCCAGAAAAATCATGTCCAGCGGAATCAAGGTGTTCTTCATCCAGAACGCAACGCGTTGAGGTGGGTCAAACACAAACAACATGCCGGATCGATTCGGGAGCGTTTCGCGAAACATCAGCCCTTGCGAGCGTTCCTGAGGTGTTATGGCAAGTTCAACTTCAAATCGCACCGTAGACTTGTCATTTCGCAAAGTGACACGATCAGCGCTGCACGCAGCAAACGCCCCACCTGTCCAAAGCATAAGGAACAGGGGCAGAAGCGTCAGAATCCGTTTCATGAAAACGTCAGCCGTCCAGTGCGGCTTCCCAAGCCAGCACCTGAGCCGCCATCCGGCCCCGTTTGCCATCGATCACACGCATGGCCAGCGCTTCGCCCGGTTGAAGATCAGCAAGGCCAGACCGGCGCAGCACTTCGATATGAAGAAAAACGTCTTCGCCACGGCCAAAGACGTTGGCAAAACCAAAGCCCTTACCCTTGTCGAACCATTTTACACGCGCGGCTTCCAACGGGGCCTCGGCGATAACCACCGGATCCAACTCGGCAAAATCGGCCAGCATCATCGAGTCGGTCCGCGCCGGCGGATCAATAGCGACCACTTCAACCGCCTGAACGCCCCGATCCGTGCGGTGCGTCATGATCTCGATCCCTGCGCCATCCGCGACAGAGCTCTGCCCGAAGTTACGCAAGACGTTCACGTGCAACAGGATATCCGGGCCGCCATCGTCAGACACAACGAATCCATACCCTTTGGCAGGGTCGAACCATTTCACGTGTCCACGAACGCGATACATGTTGTTCAGGTCTTCTGGCACGGTATTCCCA
Organism: Ruegeria sp. BHSB064; assembly: GCF_059613205.1. Taxonomy (NCBI): domain Bacteria; kingdom Pseudomonadati; phylum Pseudomonadota; class Alphaproteobacteria; order Rhodobacterales; family Roseobacteraceae; genus Ruegeria; species Ruegeria sp. BHSB064. Next base: position 10,598 of record NZ_JBXWSB010000055.1, on the reverse strand, counting down.
TCGCGAATTTTAGCCGTTCGTTAAGGGTTCGTTGTTTATGGGAATGGCAGGCAAATTCAAGCTGAAAAAATTGTTTATTTTCTGCCTGTTGCATTTCACGACACGTGAACGTCATGGATTCAACCTTTCCACATGCCATGCCGATCCCGGCTCTTTGCGTTTCCATCTGAACCGGTCATGCAGGCGGAACGCCCCATCGGCCCAGAATTCAATTTCAATTGGCGTCAATCGATATCCGCCCCAAAACGGTGGACGGGGTGGATTCGGACCCAGCTTGGCAGTCACCTTGGCCACCTCAGCCATCAGGGCTGCACGGCTGGAAAGGGGTTGAGATTGCTTCGACGCCCAGGCCCCCAAACGGCTCTTCAGCGACCTCGATGCGTAATATTCATCCGCCTGAGGTCCGTTTTCGCGGGTGATTGTACCACGAACACGCAGCTGTCGCCTTAAAGATTTCCAGTGCATAACAAACGCAGCTTTTCCGACTGCATCCAGTTCGGCCGCTTTTGCACTTTCGTAATTCGTATAGAACACAAACGAATCTGCTTCGATCTCCTTCAGCAGCACCATGCGCGCGTTCGGCATTCCATCTGAGTCGACGGTTGCCAGCGCAATCGCATTGGGGTCGTTCAATTCTGTCTTTTCAGCCTCGCTCAACCACCGACCCGCAATTTCAAACGGATCGGAGCCAGCAAAGATGCCATCACGCTCGGTCATTTCCATCCCCTGGAAAGTGTTAACGACGAACCTAAGGCGAGAACCCGCTGCGGGCAAGAGCGCACGGCCTTGATGCAACGCTACCAATGGCATAAACCGACTCAACACATCGCGAAGACAGGCGGAGAACCACACATGTCAAATCAGTTGATGGCCGGCAAACGCGGCCTCATCATGGGACTGGCCAATGACAAATCAATCGCATGGGGAATCGCCCGCGCCTTGTCCGATGCCGGGGCCGAGCTTGCCTTTTCCTACCAGGGCGATGCTTTGAAAAAGCGGGTCGACCCGCTTGCAGCACAATTGGGAAGCGAAATCGTCCTGCCTTGTGACGTGAGCGACGAGATGTCAGTCGATGCGCTGTTTACCGCATTGGAAGAGAAATGGGGCAAACTGGACTTCATCGTTCATGCCATCGGCTTTTCCGACAAGAACGAACTGCGCGGCCGCTATGTTGATACCAGCCGGGCGAATTTCAAACTGACAATGGATGTGTCGGTTTATTCCTTCACCGCCGTGATGCAACGCGCCGAAAAGATGATGAGCGAAGGCGGCAGTGCGATCACCCTGACCTATTATGGCGCTGAACAAGTTATGCCCCATTATAATGTGATGGGCGTTGCCAAGGCTGCGCTTGAGGCGTCAGTCAAATATCTGGCCGAGGACCTGGGCAAGGACGGCATTCGCGTCAACTCGATCTCAGCAGGACCGATCAAGACCCTGGCCGCCAGTGGCATCGGCGATTTCCGCTATATCATGAAGTGGAACGAATATAACTCACCCCTGCGCCGCAACGTGACCATCGACGATGTGGGCAAGTCAGCACTCTACCTGCTGTCTGATCTGTCCAGCGGTGTGACCGGTGAAAACCTGCATGTGGACTCGGGCTATCATATCGTCGGCATGAAAGCCGTTGACGCACCCGACGTGGAAAAGGGCTAAGATCATGAGCGCCAAAGACCGCCTGCCCCACGAAAAAGGCTTTCACATCAGCTGGGACCAGATCCATCGCGATTCGCGCGCTTTGGCCTGGCGTCTTGATGGGCAAGGCCCGGACGATGGTGCCTGGCGCGCCGTTGTGGCCATCACACGCGGCGGCATGGCCCCTGCGATGATTGTGAGCCGTGAGCTGGATATCCGCACGGTCGATACGATCAGCGTGCGATCTTACCACCATCAAGAACAAGGCGAAGCCGAAGTTCTGAAAGCCCCCGACGCAGATTTGATGGGCGACGGCACTGGCGTTCTGATCATCGATGATCTGGTGGACAGTGGGAAAACGCTGGAACTGGTCCGAAAAATGTACCCCAACGCGCATTTTGCGACTGTTTATGCCAAACCCAAGGGCCGCCCGATGGTGGACACCTTTATCACCGAGGTCAGCCAAGACACGTGGATCTTCTTTCCATGGGACATGGCACTTCAGTATGTCGAGCCATATCGCGGCACCGACTGATCCCTTCTTCTGTTTGAAAATACCTCGGAGCGCGAGGCAGAGCCTCGCATAAAAACCGGTACGCCATGACCCAGACCCGCACCAGCGCCACCTTCCCTCCTCCGGTGATGGAGGCGCGCCGTTGGGTTGAAGGTGTCACCTTCCCCGAGGATCGCCCTCTGATCAATGTCAGCCAGGCGGCACCGGTCGACCCACCTCCGCTTGCTTTACGTCAGGCCATGGCCGATTTTGCCGTGCAGGAAGACAGCGCGCATCTATATGGGCCGGTCTTGGGGAATGACGACCTGCGCACAGAACTAGCGGCCCAGATCAGCACGCATTATGCGGCACAGGTTGATCCGGATCAGACCGCGATCACCTCGGGCTGCAATCAGGCTTTTTCAGCAACAATCTCAGCGATCACCGACGAGGCAGATGAGGTGATTCTTCCAACGCCTTGGTATTTCAATCATAAAATGTGGTTGGACATGGCTGGGGTAAAGGCTGTGGACCTCCGAACCGACGATGACCTGCTGCCCGACCCAGAAAAGGCGCGCGCGCTGATCACTGAAAAAACGCGCGCCATAGCCCTGGTCACGCCCAACAACCCCGGCGGTGTTGAATACCCGGCCGATCTGGTCCGAGCCTTCTATGACCTGGCGCGCGACACCGGTATTCGCCTGATCGTTGATGAGACGTATCGCGATTTCGACAGCCGCAGCGGACCACCGCACGACCTGTTCCAGCAGCCAAACTGGGACGAAACTTTGGTCCATCTCTATTCCTTTTCCAAAGCCTACCGCCTGACAGGCCACCGGGTCGGTGCCATAGCGACAAGCCGCGCCCTTTTGGCGGAAGTCGAGAAATTCCTCGACACCGTCGCCATTTGTCCCGGCCAGATCGGCCAGTTTGCGGCCCTTTGGGGGATGCAGAACCTGTCACAATGGCTGGCAGGTGAACGGGACGAGATTCTCGACCGCCGGGCCGCAATCAAGGACGGGATGCCAGCACTGGAAGCCAAGGGCTGGCGTTTATTGGGGCTTGGCGCGTATTTTGCCTATCTTGAACATCCATTCGATATGGCTTCGGATGAACTGGCCCGCCGTCTGGTGGCAGAGGCAGGCGTGCTGCTGTTGCCCGGCACCATGTTCATGCCCGATCACGACCCCGCCGGAAAACGGCAAGTGCGGGTGGCCTTTGCCAATCTCGACCGTGCGGGATTGGGTCAATTGTTCGACCGGTTGCAGGGCCTGTCCTTCTAAGCTTGCCCCTCGGCTGTGTGCGTCGTATTCAGGGCCGCAACCGACAGGGCAGAACGCTGCCGCAATAACAAGAGGGCATCATGGCCGCAGGCGCTAAAAGTCTTTCGAAAACCTTTGTCTGGATTCTGATGGGCCTGCTGATGCTGGGTCTTGCAGGCTTCGGTGCCACCAACCTCAGCGGAACGGTTCGAACCGTTGCACAAGTGGGTGATGAGAGCATCTCGGTCGATGAGTATGTGCGGGAATTGCAGCGGGAAATCCGCGCCGTCGAAGCGCAATCCGGCCAGCCCCTGCAAATGTCGCAGGCGCGTGACCTGGGACTGGACCAGAACGCCCTTGCGCGTCTGACCGCGCTGGCGGCTCTGGACAATGAAGTCGGGCAACTTGGAATTTCCATCGGCGACGAAAACCTGCAGCAAGAGATTGTCGCGATCCCGGCGTTTCAGGGCGTGGACGGCAGTTTCGACCGGGAAGCCTATCGTTTTCAGCTTGAACAGATCGGCATGACTGACTCCGAGTTTGAAACGGATCTGCGCAAGGAATCTGCACGCACAATCGTGCAGGGCGCGATCATGGGCGGGGTCGAGATGCCAGCGACCCTGACAGATACGATGACGGATTACATTGGCGCACGGCGTAGCTTTACTGTGGCAACCGTCGGGGCCGAGGCATTGGAGACCCCAATCGCGGAGCCGACCGACGCGCAGATTCAAACCTATTATGATGAGAACGGCGACCAGTTCACCCTGCCCCGCACCAAGCAATTGACATACGCGATCCTGTCGCCTGCCATGCTGATCGACAGTGTTGAGGTGGATCAAGACGCCCTGCAGAAACTCTATGAAGACCGCTCAGACGAATACAACCAGCCGGAACGCCGCCTGGTTGAGCGTTTGAACTTCCCGGATGAGCAGGCCGCGAGCGAAGCAAAGGCGCAGCTTGAGGTTGGCGGCACGACCTTTGAGCAACTGGTTCGTGAACGTGATCTTGAGCTCAACGACATCGATCTGGGCGACGTGACCCGCGAGGATCTGGGCGAAGCTGCGGACGCCGTATTTGCAGCCGATCTCGATTCTGTAGTCGGCCCCCTGCCTTCGGTTTTTGGCCCGGCCTTGTTCCGGATCAACGGATCTCTGGCAGCCAACAATGTGCCTTTCGAAGAAGCTGAACCGGCCTTGCGGGAAGAGCTTGCAGCCGAGCGCGCCCGCCGCCTGATCGAGGCGCAGTCCGAAGATATCAACGACATGCTGGCTGGCGGGGCCACGCTGGAAGAACTGGCGGATGAGACCGAAATGGAGTTGGGTCAGATCGACTGGACCCGCGAAAGTTCGGATGAAATCGCCGCCTATGACGGGTTCCGCGTCGCCGCCGAAGCGGTGCAGGAAGGTGACTTCCCCGAAATCGCGTTCCTAGAAGACGGGTCGATCTTTGCCCTGCGCCTGAATGAGGTTCTGCCGCGCCGCCCCGAGCCGCTGGACAGCGCGCGTGATCGCGTGGCCGCTGCATGGCTTCAGGTCGAAACCAACAAGGCTTTGGAAGAACGGGCGAATGCAGTTCTTGCACAGCTTGCGACAGATGGCGATTTTACAGCTACCGGCCTGCCCTTCCGCGTAGAAAATGCCTTGACCCGCACGGCGTTTCTGGATGACGTCCCTGCGGATTTCATGAACGAGGTGTTCCAGATGGAACCCGGCGAACTGCGTGTCATCGGTGGCAACGGCGCGGCGCTGCTGGTGCGTCTGGACGAAGTTCTGCCTCCGGCAGACACGGACGAGCTTCGCCAACTGCGCGAAGCCCTGTCCGCGCAGATGAATCAGGCCCTGTCACAGAATATTTTCAACGCTTATGTGCGCGACGCGCAGACACGTGCGCGTCCGGTCATCGACCAACAGGCGCTGAATGCCGTGCAATCGAGCTTTTAAACGAGACCGATATGGCCCTGACACCCGAATTCGACACCTTCGCGCGCGCTTATGAAGCGGGCGAAAATCAGGTGGTTTACACACGGCTTGCTGCTGATCTGGACACCCCTGTGTCGCTGATGCTCAAGCTGACGGGCGCGCAGAAAGATGCGTTCATGCTGGAATCCGTGACGGGCGGCGAAGTTCGTGGCCGTTACTCGATCATTGGTATGAAGCCCGACCTGATCTGGCGGTGTCGCGGTGAAGCATCCGAACTCAACCGCTCTGCCCGGTTCGATTCCGACGCGTTCTCGACGCAAGAGGGCAACCCGATGGACAACCTGCGCGCTTTGCTAGCCGAAAGTCGCATCGACCTGCCGGATGACCTGCCTCAGGCTGCAGCGGGGCTGTTCGGGTACTTGGGCTATGACATGGTGCGGCTTGTGGAATACCTGCCGGACGTGAATCCTGACCCTCTGGGCCTGCCCGATGCAATCATGTTGCGTCCTTCGGTCATCGCTGTGCTGGATGGTGTCAAAGGCGAAGTGACCGTTGTGTCACCGGCTTGGGCCAGTGAGGGTCAGTCCGCCAAAGCGGCCTATGCGCAAGCCGCAGAACGTGTCATGGATGCGGTCCGTGATCTGGAACGTGCCATGCCTGCCGAAACGCGCGATCTGGGCGATGCACGTGAAATCGCACCGCCAGTGTCGAACTTTACCAAGTCCGGCTATATGGAGGCGGTTGAAAAGGCCAAGGAGTACATCCGCGCTGGTGACATTTTTCAGGTTGTCCCCGCGCAGCGTTGGGCGCAGGATTTCCCGCTGCCGCCCTTTGCGCTCTATCGGTCATTGCGGCGCACCAACCCGTCGCCTTTCATGTTCTATTTCAACTTCGGCAGCTTTCAGGTCGTGGGTGCAAGCCCTGAAATTCTGGTGCGTGTGTTCGGCAATGAAGTCACCATTCGCCCCATCGCCGGCACCCGCCCCCGAGGCGCGACACCGGAAGAAGACAAGGCAAACGAACTGGATCTGCTGGCCGATAAGAAAGAGCTGGCCGAGCACCTGATGCTTCTGGATCTGGGCCGCAACGATACGGGACGCGTTTCCAAGATCGGAACTGTGCGCCCGACCGAAGAGTTCATCATCGAACGCTACAGCCACGTCATGCATATTGTATCTAACGTGGTGGGTGAACTGGCCGAAGATAAAGACGCGCTGGATGCGTTTTTTGCCGGAATGCCTGCGGGTACCGTCTCGGGCGCGCCCAAAGTGCGCGCGATGGAGATCATCGACGAGTTGGAGCCGGAAAAACGCGGCGTCTATGGCGGTGGCGTGGGCTATTTCAGCGCGGGCGGCGACATGGACATGTGTATCGCGCTGCGCACCGCCATCGTGAAAGATCAAAAGCTTTATATTCAGGCGGGTGGCGGTGTTGTTTACGACAGCGATCCTGAGGCCGAGTTCATGGAAACCGTCCATAAATCCAACGCAATACGGCGCGCTGCGGCGGATGCTGCACGTTTCACCGGAAGCGGAAACAGCTAAATGAAAAAGGGCGGCAGATCAAAAGATCGCCGCCCCTTTCGTCACGCGCTTCAGCAGTTCACTGCACCTGTCTCATCATGACCGCTGAAATCGGAGCCATGGCAACGCGGCTGCCCCGGTCTTCCAAGCCCCAAAGCAGCAGGGCTGAAATCGTTTCGGGGCGGACCCGACCCAGCATGACCACAGCACCTTCCTGTCCGGCGCGGAACGCAGCCTGATCCAGGAAACGACGCATGACTTTGGGGTCTTGGCGTGCGCCGTCGATGTCACGGAATACAACACCTGATGGCGTGCCATTGCGGGCCGCAAGCTTCTGCACAGTGTTCAACCCATTGTCCTGCGTGATCAAGCCCCGGCCTGTTCCGGCCGCAATTTCAGCAACCTGATCGGCCAGTTTCCGGTTGCCATGAATGCCGCTGTCCACCCCTTCCAGAATACCAACGGTTTCGGGCAGAGTATCAAGCCACACAGACAGCGAAACCTCAGCGTCTTGCGCAGTCGCGGCTTCGGGCAAGTCTGCCAGAGCCATGACTTCAAACCCAGCCGCCCGGTGCCGCGCCATCTTTTCTGCAGCATCTGGATCAGACGGGTTCACGGCAAAACTGATGGGATAGGGGAAATCCTGCAGAGCTTCGGCTCCGAACGCACCTTCGTCATCAATCAGGATGATCGACATAAGCGGTTTAGACTCGGGGTTTTCGAACTTGGCCGCGTAACGTTCGATCGGCTTGCCCGGCGGTGTCGGTTCTTCTGCCGAGGCTTGCTCGATCACAGGTTCATCATCCCGTTCGGTTAGCGGAATGATACGTTTTCCAACCGTTGAGCTTACACTTGCTTCCTGCTCTCCACCAATCTGTGGCAGCGCTGCGATACGCGGCAGTTTGCGCGGCAGAACGTCCTCGTCCCCTTCCACCGCGATTGGGCTGCTTTCAAACGGGTTCTCCTCGTCTGCATCTTCAGTTTGCGGCAACGGATCTTCTTCCGGCTGAAGAAGAGCAACCTCGGTCGTTTCGGGTTCTGCCGGTGGATTAGGCGTATCATCAATCACCGCTGGTACCGCTTCATCCAGCGGAACCGCGGGGGCCAGGCTGGGTTCCGGGGGCGCTGCAGGCGCTTCGGTCACAACCGACACTTCAGTCGCAACCGCAGCTTCGGGTTGGTCCACGGCCTCAGCCGCTGCACCGACCTCAGGCTGCGGGTCAGATGACGATTCAAGCCCCGACAAATCAGCCAGATCTTCTGTGGCTTCATCGGCGGCTTCCAGCCCATGCGGCGCCAATTCCACCACATCGGCATCAGAAACGGCTTCGGCCACTTCAGTCGGCGCTTCTGGTGTTTCAGAAATCACCGGAGCCGGTGCTTCGGTGACAACAACCGGCGTATTGACCATCGGCGTGTTAAGCGACACGAACACGCCCAACATCAAAACAACGACCGCCCCAGCGACCATCCCTCCGAAAAATCCGCCCATTTTCCTGCCTTTCGCCTCTTGTCTCTGCCTCGCCCCGCTCTGCGCCATCTGATGTGGCGCTCGGCCAATTGGACGCGTCAGAAACGGTATGTCCTCTTGACGCTGCCGCTCAAGCCTGAGCATGTATGTGCGGACATTATACCGTGGCCCGGGGCTGCATCGCCAGCCTGAAATGCCCAAGCGAAGATAAGTGCCCATATGCTGCTGCTGATCGACAACTACGACTCGTTTACCTACAATTTGGTACATTATTTAGGCGAACTTGGTGCCGAAATGGTCATTCGCCGAAATGATGCGCTGGATGTGCAGGAAGCGATGGCCATGAACCCCGCCGGTATACTGCTAAGCCCCGGCCCCTGCGACCCGGATCAGGCCGGTATTTGCCTTGCGCTGACTGAAGCTGCAGCAGAAACCAAAACACCTTTGCTGGGGGTTTGCCTTGGCCACCAGACCATCGGTCAGGTTTTTGGCGGCAAGGTCATCCGATGCCACGAGATTGTTCACGGCAAAATGGGAACGATGCATCACACAGGCAAGGGTCTGTTTGCCGGACTGCCTTCTCCGTTTGAGGCAACGCGGTACCATTCATTGATCGTGGAACGCGAAACCCTACCCGATTGCCTTGAGATTACGGCTGAATTGGAAGACGGCACGATCATGGGGCTGCAACACAAGGAACTGCCCATTCATGGCGTCCAGTTCCACCCGGAATCCATTGCCTCCGAGCACGGCCACGCCCTGCTCAAGAACTTCCTGCAAGAACTGAAAGTCCCAGCATGAGCGACGCGCTTAAACCGCTGATCGGTGCCGCGGCCGATCGCCCATTGACACGCGATGAAGCTGAAAAAGCCTTTGCCATCCTGTTTGACGGGGAAGCCACGCCCAGCCAAATCGGCGGTTTGCTGATGGCCATGCGCACACGCGGCGAAACTGTCGATGAATACGCCGCCGCTGCCGCTGTGATGCGCGCAAAGTGCAACGCCGTTAAAGCGCCGGACGGGGCGATGGACATTGTGGGCACGGGCGGCGACGGCAAAGGCACGCTGAACATCTCGACCGCGACGGCATTTGTGGTTGCCGGTGCAGGTGTAACCGTAGCCAAGCATGGCAATCGCAACCTGAGTTCGAAATCTGGTGCGGCGGACGCGTTGGGTCAAATGGGGATCAACGTCATGGTTGGCCCTCAAGTCGTTGAAGCAGCATTGGAAAACGTCGGTATTGGCTTCATGATGGCTCCGATGCATCACCCGGCAATCGCTCATGTCATGCCATCACGTCAGGAGCTGGGTACACGCACGATCTTTAACATTCTTGGCCCTCTGACGAATCCCGCTGGTGTCAAACGGCAATTGACCGGCGCATTCAGTCGCGACCTGATCCGTCCGATGGCCGAAACGCTTGGCTTGCTTGGATCAGACCGCGCGTGGCTGGTGCATGGCTCGGACGGGACGGACGAACTCACGATCACCGGCATCAGCTGGGTTGCCGCTTTGGAAGATGACACGATCAAAGAGGTCGAGCTGCACCCAGAAGATGCGGGGCTGCCCGTGCATCCATTCGAAGACATCATCGGCGGCACACCGGAAGAAAACGCAGTAGCCTTCCGCGCCTTGTTGGACGGTTCTCCGTCGGCTTATCGCGATGCGGTTCTATTGAATTCAGCCGCCGCTTTGGTCGTCGCCGAAGCTGCAAACGATCTGCGTGAAGGTGTCGCCATGGCCGCCGAGAGCATCGACAGTGGCAAAGCCAAAGAAAAAATCGCCGCTCTGGCCCGTAAGACACAGGAAGCCGCATGACCGAGACCGTTCTGGACAAGATCAAAGCCTACAAACTGGAAGAGGTTGCGGCCGACAAAGCGCAGAAGTCCTTGGAAACGCTGGAAAGTGAGGCTCGGGCCGCATCGGAAACCCGTGGTTTTGCCGAAGCTTTGCAATCCGCGTCGCGGCAAGGCTATGGGCTGATTGCCGAGGTTAAGAAAGCCAGCCCGTCCAAGGGTCTGATCCGCCCGGATTTCGACCCGCCTGTCCTGGCCAAGGCGTATGAGGATGGTGGGGCTGCGTGTTTGTCTGTGCTGACCGACACCCCCAGCTTTCAGGGCGCAAAAGAATACCTGACGCAGGCGCGCGAGGCGACGTCCCTGCCCGCGTTGCGTAAAGATTTCATGTATGACCCCTATCAGGTGGTTGAAGCTCGTGCCCTTGGCGCAGATTGCATTCTGATCATCATGGCATCCGTCAGCGATGATCAGGCGGCGGAACTGGAACAAAC
>NZ_JBXWSB010000054.1:0-29640 GCF_059613205.1 Ruegeria sp. BHSB064 | reverse complement strand
CACGTCTTTGCCCTGCATCCCCGTCTGCTGGATTTTGCACCTATGGATGTGCGCTGGTCGGGAGAATGGCGTGGCTCGACCTTCGTCAACGGCTACCGGTTTCCAAAACTGGAAGAGGGGCGCGGTCAGGGCCTTCCCCACTATCCCGGCCTGTCCGAGGAAGACCGCATGCAGGGCCAGTGGTTCCTGACCATGCCGCATTTCGCGGTTGAGGTGTATCCGGATCAGTTCACCGTTTTGGTCGCCTATCCCGAGGCACCCGACAGATGCCGTGAAGAATTGCATGTCTTCGTCATCGGCGACGAGGCCGCAACCGGCGAAGCCTACCGCAAGGAACGCGAGGATCTGATCCAGATGTGGGACGATCTCAACGTCGAAGACATCTCGGTGCTTAAGGGATTGCAGCATGGGCGGCGCTGCTTTGGCTATGATGGCGGTCGCCTGTCGCCGCATTGGGAAGGGCCGACGCTGGCCTATTCGCGCAAGATCATCGAACTGATGGAGAGAAGCGAGGATCTGCCCAGCTAGCGCGATTTCATGATGACTGGCGTATTGGTGTGAATGATCTGCAACTCGTCGGGTCCGTTATTGGCATAGCGATGCGGCTTCTCGCCCGCAAAGCCAAAACTGTCGCCTTCTTCCAGCACAAATACATGCCCTTCGACCTCTAAAGTCAGTTGCCCGGACAGGACATAACCCACCTCGTCTCCCTCATGAGACAACGGGTTGTCACCTGAATGTCCACCGGGCGAAAACTTCATGAGCGACATGACCAATTGACCATCGATCGAAGGCGACAGCAGATAGTCTGCTTCTCCAAGATACTCGGTGCCGGACAGGCGCGAATAATCGATCCGGCGCCGAAAGCCCTTGCGCACAACATAGGCGTTCTCGACCGGATCATCATTGGGCGAAGGCGGAAACAGCCATCCGACTTCTATTCCGAGGGCGGTGCTGATCCTTTGAAGCGCGTCCAAAGAGGGTTGCTTTTGACCTCTCTCGACAAGGCTCAGAAACCCCACCGACAAAGAAGCTGCCTCGGCGCATTGCGCCAGAGTCATACCTTTGGCCCGCCGAACCCCTCGGATTTCGGGCCCGACGCCAGACTTTAAGTTGCTCGCTTCATTCTGAGGATCAAACTTGGGCTTTGATTTGCTCACCATTTCAATACTCAGACCTTATCCAATAACTTTGCTATGTACATCTACCCTGCCAAACGGTGCGTGACCACCGGCAGTGTCGTGATCACATCCCGATTGCAGGCCCAAGCCCGCATCCGGACTATGCTTCGCGACCCAACGGGCACCTGCGCAAAGGAAAAAAGACCGCCAGCCACCTGATCGGGCTTTGGATGTAACGCAGGCGAGACATTGCATCAGTCACAGATCACGAAATGGACATGATCTGCGGCAGCTTCGGCATCATGTCGACGAATTGCCTTAGTCAGAGCGTTATCACTTTAACGCCCTGCACAAAGAATATGGAAAACACCAGCCAATCCCCCGCGCAAATTTCGCAGGGGAGACGTGGTTCAGGTTTCGCTCATGGCAACAACACGCTGCGTTTGCGTGCCCAGACTGTCGATGCTCAGTTCCATGACATCGCCGGGCTTTAAGTAAGTCGGTGGTTTCTGCCCCATTCCAACACCCGGCGGCGTGCCGGTGCTGATAACATCGCCCGGTTGCAGGCTCATGAACCGGGATACATAGGAAACCAGATGAGCCACACCAAAAATCATCGTCGCTGTGGTTCCGTTTTGGTACTTGTGGCCATTCACGGTCAGCCACATCGACAGATTCTGAGGGTCGCCTACCTCATCAGGTGTTACGAGCCAGGGACCGATTGGGCCGAACGTGTCGCAGCTTTTGCCCTTTACCCATTGGCCGCCGTGCTCAAGCTGAAAGGTACGTTCGGACAAATCGTTGATGACGCAATACCCCGCCACATGGCTCAAGGCGTCCGCCTCGTCCACATAGCGCGCTTCTCGCCCGATCACGATGCCAAGCTCGACCTCCCAATCCGATTTCTCCGATCCGCAGGGGATGATCACATCGTCATTGGGTCCGCAGATGGCCGACGTCGCCTTCATGAACAGGATCGGTTCTGACGGTGGTTCCATCCCGGCTTCTGCGGCATGGTCGGAATAGTTCAGGCCAATACAGATGAACTTGCCCACACCCGAAACGCAGGGGCCGATGCGCTGATCTGGCGCAATCACAGGAAGGGTTGTCAGATCAACCTCCGACAAAGTGGCCAGTAAATCCGGGTTCAATGCCGCGTCAGACCAGTCCGGCACCAGCGACGAGGCATCGCGCCACGCGCCATCTGCATCCACAATTGCCGGTACTTCCTGCCCCGGCGCCCCAATTCTGAGTAGTTTCAAGTTCGGTCTCCTAGATCGTCCAGCCGCCATCAATCATCTGCTCGGTCCCGGTGATGAACCCGGCGCGGTCAGAGGCAAGGAAGGCGGCCAGGGCGGCCACTTCCTCGGCGGTTCCAAGTCGTTTCATGGGCTGGCGCGCCTCGAAATCGGCGCGTGCCTTTTCGTAGTCGCCGGTCGCTTCCAGCCGCTGCCGCAGTGAGGGGCTGTCCACGGTGCCCGGGCAGATCGCGTTGCAGCGTATGCCTTGTGTGACATATTCGATTGCAACGGATTTGGTCAGCCCGATCACAGCGGCCTTTGTGGTGCCGTAAGCAAAGCGGTTCGGAGCGGCGGTGGTCGACGACACGACAGACGCGATGTTGATGATCGACCCGTTGCCGCGCTCCAGCATACCCGGCAGCACCGCCTGAACCGCATCGAACATGGTCATGACGTTGATTTGCCAAGAGCGTTCAAGATCATCGCGCGAGCAGTCCAGAATTGACCCATTGGCGACCCAGCCGACGGCGTTGACCAGAATGTCGAAGCCCTTGGCTGCGGCCACGACCTGCCCGACGGCCTCGGCATTTGTAAGGTCCAGTGCTACGGCGCGGATGCTGCCGTGCTCTGACGCCAGGGATTTTAGCCCGTCTGCGTCAATGTCGGCAGCCCAGACCTCGGCACCATCCTCGGCCAGCGCCAGCGCTGTTGCGCGTCCGATCCCGGCAGCAGCCGCAGTAACCAATGCACGACGATTATCGAGATATCCCATCAGGCCCTCACAATATGCCGTGGTCGGTGAAGATCTGGCGCAGGGTCCGACCTCCGGCCAATTCGGCGCGGATCGTTGTCTCTTTGCGGACCTTTTCCAACGCGGTTGTCACCACCTGTTGTATATGATCCTTGGGCAAAACGACCAGACCGTCCTCGTCCATAAAGATCAGATCACCGCTTTCAATGTTTACCCCATCGATCTGACCAGGAACATCGTAAAGCATCAGCTTGCCACGAAATTTGGTGTCAACCGGATTGGTGCCCGCATAGGCCACCTGAAAATCAATATCGCGGATCATCGCCAGATCGCGGATCGAGCCATCTGTGACACAGCCCGCAGCGCCGACAACCTTGGACCTTGTGCTCAGCAATTCACCCCAAGGGGCGATATGCGTCAGGCCATGACAACACAGAACCGGGATTTCGCCTGGCTTGAGGCTATCGACCAGATCGATTTCTTCGCCATAGACATCCAGTTCCGGGCTGTCGTGATAGACCGGCATGTAAAGGCCAACGCGGGCGTATCCGCAGAGCTTTTTGCCGGGGTCCAGCAGCCGCAAACCGGCCTGCGGAGACTGGTCGCGCAGGTCAAAACTGTCGAGTGTGTCGCACAGGACCGCTGAGTAAAGTTCTGACTGACAAAGGTGGACAACCTCGCCAGCCGATAGAGGGGATGCGGACATTGGTGATCCTCCTTTGCCCGTTCACGTCAGGATTGGGGTTTGTGGGTGAGGAGAAACTACCTGAAAACTCTCGTCGAACAGGACCGCCGTTTCTTCAAAAGGCGGACACGGCCAATGATGGGGTTCAAAGCTTTCGCGCCTGCGGTGGCAAAGCTTGACGTGATCGAAGTCGCATACATGATGCGAATGGGGCAATTGTTGCCGGTATCTGCACGTTTCGTAAATTCTCCGCGTTGGCCGTCTGAACCTGATGCGATCGCAAATCCATTTGATCAACTAAACACTGTTCAACGGGACCCCGCGGAACTGATGGCCTGAACGACACCTCATCAAAACTCGTCATACAGACACAAACCACCTGGCAATATCCTCAGCCTCTCAAAATTTCCGACACATCCGGGCGGACATGGAAAGAACTGCTCTGGTGGATCTAGTGTTTTACGTAAATCGCTTAACTGAAGCGACCCCGCTATCAACGTCCTGAGCCGAGCGCTTCTTTGAGAGCTGGGTACAGCGCCACATACCGCTCATAAATCTCGTCATAGGCAGCAGACGCTTTGGGGTCAGGCTCGATCACACGACCCGACTTGACCATTGCCGCTATCCCATCATCGATCGTGTCATAGTGGCCTGCCCCATGCGCGGCAAGGATCGCCGAGCCCAGTGACGGACCGTCGGACGAAGCAGGGATATGCACCGGCAGGTTCGCCGTGTCGGCGTGGATTTGCATGAAGAGGTCAGAGTTTGTGGCCCCGCCGCCCGCAATGATCTCGGTTCCTGTGTAGCCGCCCTTGGCGAAGCTTTCCAAAATCGCCCGGGTGCCCATGGAAATCCCCTCCATGATCGCCCGGAACACGTGGTGTGGCTCGTGCGCGAGCGTCAGCCCCGTTATAGCCCCGCGCGACAGCGCATCTGTATGCGGCGTGCGGTTGCCCTGAAAGTGATCCTGCACCACCAACCCTTCGGACCCCGGCGGCAGGCCAGCGGCCTTGGCGTTCATCTCGTCAAAATCGAACTCTCCCCCCACAAAACGCCTTAGCCAGTTTATGACCGATCCCGTGGACGTCTGCCCGCCCTCGATAATGTAGCGGTTCGGGTAGACGATGTCGGCATAGGCCCCCCACATGCCCGGCGCGTGAAAAGGTTTTTCGGTGACACCGAATTGCAGGTGCGACGAGCCGGTGATCAGGCAAAGCTGCCCCGGTTTTGCAACGCCCAACCCGATCATCCCGATCAGAGCATCTGCACCACCCTGCACAAGTTTCGTCTTCGTGGTGAGCCCCAGTTCTTCGGCGGCTTTTGAGGTCAGAGTGTCAACGACCTCTCCCGGAGCGGCCACACGGTCCGGCCATTTCTCGACCAGATCGCCCATACCAAGTGTTGTCGCCATGCTTTCAGCCCAGCCACCGTCGCGGTTGGCGTAGTGCCAGCGCAGCCCAACGTTGTTGAGCGACGCGCAGCGCGCGCCGGTCAGCCTTTGGGTCAGGTAGTCCTGATATTCACAGATCGTTGCGGCGGCGTCATAGACCTCGGGCTCATTGCGCTTCAGCCAGAGCGCCTTGGGCATCATCCACTCGGCAGAAACGGGGCCCGCGCCGTCGGAATTGAGCTTCAGCCGCGCGTCGCCGGTTGCCAGCACCTCTTCGGCTTCCTTGTCGGCGCGCACGTCCATCCACATCAGTGCGGGGCGCAGGGGTTTGCCATCCGTATCCAGCGCAACGACCGTGCAGCAGGTTGTCGCATAGGCCATCGCCTCGATCTGGTCGCCTGACAGACCTGCCTCGGCGATACAGGCGCGCGTGGCCTTGCACAGGCATTTCCACCAGTCCTCGGGGTTTTGTTCCGCCCGCGCACCGGGCAGGAAAGTTGTCTCGTACGGTTCGGCATGTGTGGCCAGACAGGTGCCCGCCAGATCGTAGATGCGCGCCCGCAGACTTTCGGTGCCGCCATCTGCTGTCAGAAAATAAGTCAAGTCTTTCCTCCCTCAGCCGGTAGCGATGATCCCGGCCACAGCTTCTACCGCGTCCCATTGCGGCATGTGACCCGACTCTACCATATGGCAAGCGACGCGCCCGGGCATGTTGAAGACATGCTCACGCGGAATGATGCGGTCGTGCAGGCCGAAAATTGCACGAACGGGGATGTTATCCGAAAGTTTGCGCAACGGCCCGATTGTGTCGATCAATTGGTGGTCGCCGCGCGCCATGTCTTTGGCAAGCGCGGTCAACCGCCCCCGCTGCAGGTCTGCAGCCAGTGCGCGCAACGCCTCGGACTCGAAGGATTCTGCCTTCGGGCCCAGCAGTCGCATCAGGTGGGCAAGCTCTCCTGCGCCGGGCCCCGCCGCCATGCCTTGCGGGAAAGCGCCGTTGATCTGGTATCCGCAGCCCGCAGGGGTCAGCAGCGTAAACCGCGCGACCTTGTTCTGTACCCGCAGCGCCGCCGCAACAGCCACATGCGCACCCAGTGAGTGCCCGATCAGGTGAACGGGCTCGGGTTGCCTCGCCAGATCATCCGTCAGCCAGTCGATCAGCGTTTGCACGCCAAGGGCCTCGGTTTCATTGCTACCATGACCCGGCAGATCAGGCGCATGGGTCTTCACACCGCCCTGTTGCAACTGCTTCCGTAACACCGCCCAGCCCGAGCCGAGACCTGCAAAGCCGTGCACACAATAGGCAAGCGCCGCATCCGCCGATCGCTTCACCGCCGGTGAGGGGGTCGAAACCATGGCGCGCACGTCGTCCGCTTCGACCCGGCCCCGGCGACCACTGCCCGGCACATCCATCAAGGCTATACCGTTCTGCTTGGCGATACGCCGGGCGAGCGGGGTAGCGCGCAGTTTGGCGCTGGGCGCTGTGTTGCGGATTTCGGGTTCTGTAGCGGGGCTGGGCTCTGCTGAGACGGTTTCAGGTGACTTGGTGCCCTCTTCTTCAATCCCGTCCCAGATGTCGGCGGTCTCAATCACCGCAATGGGCGTGCCGACCTCGATCACATCGCCCCGGTCCACCATGGTTTCCAGCAGGGTTCCGTCGCCCAAGGCAGGGTATTCCACCATCGTCTTGTCGGTCTCAATCTCCAAAAGCGGATCACCGCGCTTGAAGACCTGCCCTGGTTCAACCAGCCATTGGGCAATCGTGCCTTCCTCCATCGTCTCGCCCAGGCGTGGCATCGGCAGGGTAAGCTTGATCATACCAGCATCTTTCGTGCAGTCTCGACGATCAACTCCGGCTGGGGAACGGAATTGGCCTCGAGCAGTGGCGAGACTGAAATCGGGATGTCCTCGCCCGCCACGCGCACGACCGGGTCTTCGAGATAATCGAAACATTCCTCGGTGATGCGCGCGGCAAGCTCGGAGGCAACGCCACAGGTCATAACCGCCTCTGACACCACCATTGCGCGGCCCGCGTTTTCCACGAGCGGCCGGATGGTGTCAAAATCGAGCGGGTTGAGCGTGCGCAGGTCCACGACCGCCGCAGAGATGCCGTCTTCGGACTGCAAGGTTTCCGCCGCCGCCAGAGCATAGTGAACTTGCCGGGAATAGGTCACGATCACCAGATCGCTACCGTCACGCGCGACATGCGCTTGGCCCCAAGCTGCGGGTTCGGCCTCGACATCGAGCGCGCCTTTCATCGTGTAGAGCCCCTTGTGCTCGATGAAGACGACGGGGTCGGGTTGCCGCAGGGCCTGCCGCAGCAGGTGATAAGCATCAGCCACCTTGGCGGGCATCGCCAGACGCAGGCCCGGCGTGTGCATCACGTAACCTTCAAGGCTTTGACTGTGCTGCGCGCCTGCCGACCGACCGGTGCCGCCCTGGGTGCGCAGCACCATCGGCACGCCGATCTGGCCACCGAACATATAGCGGATCTTGGCCGCCTGATTGGCCAACTGGTCCATGGTCATGCCAACAAAGTCGACATACATCAGTTCAGCCACGGGCCGCAGCCCGGTCATGGCGGCCCCGACAGCGGTGCCGACAATGGCCGCTTCGGAGATCGGCGTGTCGATCACCCGGTTGCCGCCAAACTTTTGGATCAAATCTTTGGTAACACCATAGGCTCCGCCATACCGGCCCACCTCTTCGCCCAGGAGGATGACCGTCTCGTCAGCCGCCATCGCCTCGGACAGGGCCATGCGCAGCGCGTCGCGATAGGTGATCTGTTCTTCGGCCATCAAAATTCACCCTCGCGCCAGCACGCGGTCGAGACGGGCGCGCACGGGCTCCGGCTCGGGCTCTGACGGGTCATACACATCGCGGAACATCGCGGCCAATTGCGGTTCTTCACCCGCGACAGCGAAGTCGATGGAGGCATCCATTTCCGCAGCAATTTCAGCGTCTAACGCATCCAGCTGGGCATCGGTCATCAGACCCTCGACAACCAACTTGTCCCGCGCAGCCTGAACCGGGTCTTTCTTGCGGCCCTCAATCTCTTCGGTCTCTGCGCGGTAAGGAGATTTGTCCTTTCGCGCATGTCCGTAGAAGCGATAGCAGTCAACGGCGAGGAAGGCTGGCTGGCCACCGCGCGCGCCTGCTATCAACTCAGCCGCTGCATCAACCACGTCTTCGACTGCCAACCCATCGACCGTCCGCGCCGCCAGCCCAAAGGCCTCAGCCCGTTCGTGGAGCGAGGGATTGGCCGTGGCCTGATCAATCCGCGTGCCCATACCGTATTGGTTGTTGATGCAGACAAACATCACCGGCAGTTTCCAAAGCGCAGCCATGTTCATGCTTTCATACAGAATACCCTGTCCTGTCGCGCCATCACCGAAAAACGCAACCGAGACAGCGGCCGACCCCTGTTGCCGCGCTGAAAGACCCGCGCCGACAACCGCCGGGATACCACCGCCGACAATGGCATTTGCCCCAAGATGCCCCAGCCGCATGTCGGCGATGTGCATCGAGCCGCCCTTGCCGCCGCAATAGCCGTTTTCCTTGCCCGCGATCTCAGCCATCATCTGGTCAGGGTTGGCCCCCCTCGCAAGGAAGATGCCGTGGCCTCGATGATGGGTCGTGAAGGTGTCGCCGTCGCGCATCGCGGCACAGACGCCCACGGCAGCACTTTCCTCCCCAATCGACAGATGCAGCATCGAACCGGCCGACTGCCCGCGCACAAACAGCTCGCCCACACGCTCTTCAAATGTGCGGACGCGGCGCATGTCGCGGTACAGCTCGGCCAGTGTTGAGTTTTTCATATTGGCCCCTCAATTCAGCCTGTATTGCCGTGTCTTGTTGCGCAGGAACCGTAGGCTGCCTCCCATCACCACGGCGGCCTGCCAGCGGGTGTTGAGAAGATGGGTCTCGTACCGGTTCACCGGTTCGACCCAAACAGCAGCCTCTCTGCGTTCGCCGATACCGCCAAAGACCAAACCTGACAGCGCCTTCGCCACTGCCCGTTCACAGCTCGCGCGGTTCCGGGACAATCTCCAAATGCGGGTGTGTACTCCGAAATTTTGCATCACTCACCGACGCTTTCGCTTGCCTTTAGAAGCGCTACGGCCAACCCTTCGTCCACCAGCAGCCGCTTGACAAAACCTGCGCGCAGAACCGCCAGTGTGGCTGGCAGTTTGCCAAGGCCACCGGCAAGCAGAACGCTGTCCATCTGCGCCATATCCTCGGGCTGTACATGCGGCGTGCAGCGGTTCAGTTCGATGTCGGCAACCGTGCCGTCGGCCTTGAAAAAAACGCCACAGCAATCACCGACCACGTCGGCATCACGCAGCTGCTGGATTTGTTCGGCACTGAAAATCTCACTGTCGAACAGGATCGATCCGTCGCGGCATTCGCCGACGCTCATCAGCGCATGATCCGCGCTGCGCGCGACATCCAGCGCTTCGCGCACCAGCCGTTGCGCCATGATCCCCTCACACGCCGCCGCACTGTCGGCGACGAAAGGCGCGGGCATCAGGATCGCGCGACCGCCTGTCTGCGCGGCAAGGCGCACGCAGACGTCACCGGGGGCAGTATGTGACGCGTAAGTGACCGACCCCATGAGCGACGCGAAGGTCAATCCGGCGTTTCGCACACCGGTCAGATTCTCGGCCATCGCCGACAATGTCCGCCCCCAGCCGACCCCGACGGTGACAGCACCATCGGCACTGGCGATGCGGGCAAGATAGGCGCTGGCAAGGATCGCAACGGCGTCCCGTGCGACACCGTCTTGCTCGATGCCCACCCGTACCGGCGCGACCTGCGCTTCTTGCAGGCCAAAGGTCGCAACCAGATTGTCGGCCAGCGCCAGTGTTCGTGCCGTGCGATGTTCAACATGGATGCGCACCAGTCCCTGCTCGCGGGCGTCTGCCAGCATACGCAACACCTTAAAGCGCGACACGCCCAGCCGATGACTGATTTCCTGCTGACTGAGGTTCCCAACGTAATAAAGCCACGCCGCCTGCGCGATGTCGTCGTTGGCCTGATTGCGATCCAGCAGCATGTGATGGGCGTCCTCCAGCGGGGTGCGACAAACGGGTTGACCCAGGGTCATTGAATTATATAGTCACAAACGTGCAGTCAATGCACAAGTGTGAAAAGATGATGATCGATCCGGCGTGGCGTCAGGAAGTCAGATTGCGAAAATAGTGTGTCGCCATGCTTTCGGTGCGTGCCAGCGCCGGACAAAAACGGCCTCGATAACGGGGCTAAGGGAGGAAATAACGTGAAATCCAATTTGAAACTGCTTGCCAGTGCCGCTCTGGCCGCAACAACCGTTACCGGCACTCAGGCCTTGGCCGATGATCATTCCAAGGACATTGCGACCGTGGTAAAAATCGCTGGCATCCAGTGGTTCAACCGCATGGAAGAGGGCGTGAACAAGTTCGCCGAAGAGACGGGTATGAACGCCTTCCAGGTGGGACCGGCACAGGCCGATCCACAGCAGCAGGTGGCCCTGATCGAAGATATGATCGCTCAGGGTGTCGACGCTCTTGCCGTTGTCCCCATGTCGCCCGAAGCGCTCGAACCGGTGCTTGGCCGCGCAATGGATGCAGGCATTGCCGTTGTTACCCACGAGGCCGCCTCGCAGCAGAACACAACCTATGACCTTGAAGCTTTTGTGAACGAAGACTTCGGCGCCAATCTGATGGAACAGCTTGCCACCTGTATGGGCGGTGAGGGCGAATACGCCGTCTTTGTCGGCTCGCTAACCTCGCAGACCCACAATCAGTGGGTGGACGGCGCGATTGCCTATCAGGAGGCCAACTATCCAAACATGACGCTTGTTGGTGACAAGAACGAAACCTTCGACGACGCTGAGCAGGCCTATGCCCGCGCCCAGGAAGTCCTGCGTGCCTTCCCCAATATCAAGGGGATGCAGGGTTCGGCCTCGACCGACGTCGCGGGCATCGGACGAGCCATCGAAGAGCGCGGTATGGAAGAGGCGACCTGTGTATTCGGGACTTCCTTGCCCTCGATCGCAGGTCAGTATCTGGAAACCGGCGCGGTTGACGGCATTGGCTTCTGGGACCCTGCTGTGGCGGGTGAGGCGATGAACGCGCTGGCCGTCATGGTCATGAATGGCGAAGAAGTGACTGACGGCATGGACCTCGGCTTGCCGGGCTATGAACAGATCACCCTCGACGGCAAGGTAATCTATGGTCAGGCCTGGGTGAACGTTAACGCCGACAACATGGCCGAATACCCGTTCTAACCAGCGGATGTCTGGGGCGGCTCATGGACCGCCCCAAACCATGCTCAGAAATTCTATCGAAGTTGGCCATTCCATGTCATCAGACAGTGAAACTGCGTTTATCGACTTGCGAGCGATCACCAAACGCTATGCCGGTGTAACGGCGCTTGATCAGGTCGATTTCATCGTCCAGCCAGGAGAGGCCGTATGTCTCGCGGGCGAGAACGGATCGGGCAAGTCGACGCTCATCAAGATCATTTCCGGCGTGGAACCCGTGACCGAAGGGACCGTGCGCATCGCAGGGCAAGAGCGACCCTATCTGAACCCGCGCATCTCGGCAGCGGCGGGTGTCATGGTGATCTTTCAGGATTTCTCGCTCTTCCCGAACCTTTCTGTGGCTGAAAACATCGCTTTCGCCACGACGCTGTCGCGGCACGAGCGATTCTACAATTCGCGCCAAAGCCGCGAGATTGCGCAGGCCGCCCTTGATCGCATCGGGGTTCAGATCGACCTCGACACCCGCGTCGAGATGCTGCCGGTCGCGCAGAAGCAACTCGTTGCCATTTGCCGCGCGCTCGCCTCGCAGGCGCAACTGATCATTATGGATGAACCTACGACCGCCCTGACGGAGAAAGAGGTCAAGCGCCTACAGGGCATTATTCGCATGCTAAAAGAGGAAGGCGTGGCCGTTATCTTCGTCAGCCACAAGCTTGCCGAGGTATTGGAAGTCTCGGAAAAGGTCGTTGTTCTGCGCAATGGCAAGAAGGTGGCGGAAGGCCCGGTATCGGAATTCGACGCGGCCTCATTGACGTACCACATGACCGGTCGCGACGTGCCAGAGGTTCCCCCCAGCGAAATCGCTGCCGGGGCCGAGACGTTGATGGAGGTCAAGGGCTTGTCAAAGGCCGGGTCGTTCGCGGACGTCAATTTTGAATTGAAGACCGGGCAGGTGGTGGGGATTACCGGGCTTTTGGGCAGCGGGCGCACGTCTGTTGCCAAGGCGCTCTTTGGTCTTGTGGCACCGGATACGGGCAGCATCAGGGTCGACGGGCAAGACGTGCCATTGGGTGACCCACAGGCGGCATCTGCCGCACGCATCGGTTACGTTCCCGAGGACAGGCTGACCGAAGGGTTGTTCCTGAGCCAGTCCATCTTGCGCAACGTCGCGGTCGGGCGGCTTGACGCGCATTCCAATGGCATGTTTCTGAACAGCGCCAGTCTCAAAGCCGAGGCAACCGATTGGCTGACCCGGCTCAAGGTCAAAGCGCCAGACGTGGAAGCGCCGGTGCAAACGCTTTCCGGCGGCAACCAGCAGCGTGTGGCGCTCGCCCGGTGGCTGTCACGATCGCCGCGCGTGCTTATCCTCAATGGGCCGAGCGTCGGCGTCGATGTCGGGTCAAAGGCCGACATTCATGACATTATCCGGGACCTCGCCGGTCAAGGCATCGGGATCATCGTGATCTCTGACGACCTGCCCGAGCTTCTGGCGACCTGCCATCAGATACTTGTTATGCGCGAAGGACGGATCGTCGATACGGTCGATGGATCCACCGCGACGGAAGAGATGCTGACCGAAAGGCTCGCGTCGTGAACGGTTGGCTCCCCCGCGATTTCTGGACCCGCAACGAGACGCTTGTCGCAGCGGTCATCGCACTTTTCTGCATCATCGCCACAATATCCGACCCGCGTTTCTTCACGATCACCACTGTCTCGGACCTGCTCCGCGCGGCGATTGTCATCGGTATTCTCGCCGTTGGCTGCATGCTGGTATTGGTCTCGGGTGGGATCGACGTCAGTTTCACGGCAATCGCGGTCTTTGCAATGTATTCATCGACCGTCCTGTTCCTAGCGATCTGGCCAGAGGCACCCTGGCCTCTGATCTTCCTCGTTTCGGTCTGTTTCGGAGCCATGTTGGGGGCGGTCAACGGCTTCTTCATTGCCTATCTCGGTTTGCCCACACTGATTGTCACACTGGGAACGCTTTCCATCTTTCGTGGCTTCCTGCTGACATTTGTCGGTTCGCAGCGCATCTCTGACTTACCTCCGGCCATGCGGGATTTTTCGCGCGGCGTACTGGCGCGCGGAACGACCGAAGCCGGCAACTTCTATTCCATCCCCTGGGCCGCATTGGCATTGCTTTTCGCCATTGTTCTGACGTGGTTCATTCTGAAGAAAACCATGCTGGGCCGGTCGATCTATGCCATTGGCGGGTCGGTAGAAAGCGCCCGGCGCATCGGAATCAATGTCACCGGCACGCAGTTCTTTGTCTATGTCTATGTCGGCGCGCTGGCCGGGCTGGCCGGGATCATCCATGGCTCTGTCGGGCGTATGGCGGACCCTTTCTCGCTTGTCGGGCTGGAGCTATCTGTCATCGCCGCCGTTGTCCTGGGTGGTGCCCGGCTGATCGGCGGCTATGGTACGTTGACCGGTACGCTGCTGGGTGTCGCCCTGATTGTGATCGTCCAGAACAGCCTTATCGTCATGGGCATCCCGACCACCTGGCAATCCGTCACCATCGGCATCCTGATCCTCTTGGGCACGGGCGTTCCCGCCTATCGCGCCAAGCGGGCAGCCGCACGCGCAGGATAATCCCCCATGGCTACACACACACCTACCACCCCCCGCAACCTGACCGCCGCGCCAGAGTTCAGGCTACTGATCATCGCGGTGCTGGTGTTCGGTCTGATGTCGGTCCTGTCACCGGATCGGTTCCTGTCGGGGCAGAACCTGACCTCGATGGCGTTTCAGTTCCCCGAATTCGCCATCCTTGCGCTTGCAATGACGATTACGATGATGACTGGCGGGATCGATCTGTCCGTGGTCGGTGTCGCAAACCTGTCTGCCGTGGTGGCGGCACTGATTTTGACGCAGTTTTCCGACCCGACGATGCCAGCGGGTGAATCTGCCATTTGGCTGGTCCTCGCCATCCTCGCGGCAATGACGATTGGGGCGATCGCGGGGCTTCTCAACGGCTCGCTCGTTGCCTTTTTCGGACTGCCACCGATCCTCGCGACCCTTGGCTCCGGCCTTGTCTTTACCGGGTTCGCCGTCGCCATGACCGGCGGGAGTGCCGTCATGGGCTTTCCAGAAACCGTGGCGCTGATTGGCAATGCGACGATTATAGGCATTCCTGTGCCGCTGATCCTTTTCATCGCGCTCGCTACCGTGCTGCATCTTGTGCTGACCCGCACCGCGTTTGGCCTGCGGGTCACGATGTACGGCGCGAACCCGCTTGCCGCCCTTTACGCGGCCATCGACATAAATCGGATGCTGCTCAAGGTCTATCTGATCGCAGGTATGTTCTCGTCTGTCGCGGGGTTGATCATCATGAGCCGCGCGAACTCTGCGAAGGCAGACTATGGCTCGTCCTACCTATTGCTTGCCGTGCTGATCGCGGTGCTGGGAGGGGTGAACCCTTATGGCGGCTATGGGCGCGTGATTGGCGTCGTGCTTGCGGTGCTCTCGATGCAATTCCTGTCCAGCGGACTGAACATGCTGCAGGTCTCCAACTTCGCACGAGAGCTGATCTGGGGCGTACTGCTGATCCTTGTGATGGTGATCAACGCAGGCGCACTTGCCGCGATCCGCCGCAGCCTGACACCTGCCAAATGAACCAAAGCTGACCCACGGGAGGACAAAGATGAAAAAGATCCTGAACAAGCCCGAAGACTATGTCGACGAAATGCTCGCGGGTATGACCTCGGCCCATCCTGAATACTATCGTTTGCATGGCGACAGCGGTAAGGTCGTCGCCCGTGCAACGGCAGGTAACAAAGGCAAGGTAGGCATTGTCACCGGTGGCGGCTCGGGCCACCTGCCGGTTTTCACCGGATATGTGGGCGAAGGGTTATTGGATGCCTGTGCGATCGGCGACGTTTTCGCCTCGCCTTCGGCCGAGCAGATGGCAGACGCCATACGGGCTGCGGATTCCGGTGCTGGCGTGCTGCGGCTGTACGGCAACTACGGCGGCGACGTGATGAATTTCGACATGGCGGGCGAGCTGGTCGAGTTCGAAGACATCACCTGCACCACTGTCCTTTTGGCTGACGACGTGGCCTCCGCGCCGCCGGAGGAAGCCGAAAAACGTCGCGGTGTGGCGGGCATGGTCTATGCTTTCAAAATGGCAGGCGCTGCGGCCGAGGAAGGCCGTGATCTCGACGCCGTCACGGCGGTCGCGCAAAAGGCAGCGGACGCCTGCCGTTCCGTCGGGGCCGCACTTTCCCCGTGCACCGTACCGCAGGCGGGCAAGCCGACATTCGAGATCGGTGAGGACGAGATGGAAATGGGCATGGGTATTCATGGCGAGCCGGGCGTTTGGCGCGGCAAACTGCAAACTGCGGACGAGATGGCAGGCGAGATGATGGACCGCCTGCTGGCCGACATGCCTTTGTCATCGGGTGACAGGGTGTCGGTCATGGTGAATTCGCTGGGTGCCACACCGCCAGAGGAGCTGTACATTCTTTACCGCATCGTGAAAGCGCGGCTGGACGAGGCCGGGGCGACTGTTGTGATGCCACTGGTGGGTCGCTATGCAACTTCGATGGAAATGGCCGGTGTTTCCTTTACGCTTTGCAAGCTTGATGACGATTTGGAATCGCTGCTGAAAGCCCCCTGCGACTGCGCCTTCTGGAGCGTCAAATGACCCTCACTCGCGACGATCTTTTAGGAGCCATCGACCGGATCGCTGCCGCAATGGAGCGGGACTTTGACGCGCTCAATACCGCCGACGGCGCGCTTGGCGATGGCGATCTGGGTGTAACAATGACACGCGGAATGCGGGCAATTGTGGAGCTGAAGAGTGATTTGCCCGACGACATCGGCATGGCCTTACTGCAATGTGCGCAAGCCTTTACAAAGTCCTCCGGCTCGTCTTATGGCACGCTTATGGCAACAGGTTTGATGTCGGCTGCAAAAACACTGCGCGGGCGGGAGAGCATCGATCCAACAGAGATCGGAAGTCTGATCGCGGGCGCGCGTGACAAAATGAAAGAGCGCGGAAAGGCAGAACTGGGCGGCAAGACCGTGCTCGACAGTCTGGACTATGTCGCGCAGGCGGTCGATGGGGCGACGGACAGGGCCACGGCGGCGGCAGAGGCCGTGGACCGCGCGCTTGACGATTTCCGCGACAAACCCGCAACGGTCGGCCGCGCACGGATCTTCGGCGAGAAGAGCGTGGGAATGGATGACCCTGGAATGCTGGCGATGCAAGCAGTGGTAAAAGCGGCGGCAGCGCGCGAATAACCACCCATCACCGGATGGCCGCCGCGCCGGTGCCGCCTCAGCGCCTCAAACCAGGCTGTCCTCGCCACCATAGTGCCGGTTCGGATAATCGGCATGCAGCGCCTGATCCGCGTCACTGAACCGCGGGCGCGCAAAGTTGTGCTGGTGCCAGTAGGGATAAACCAACAGCAGTCGGCTGACATCGTTCAGCCGCTGCAATTCGTCCGCCGACAACTTCAGATCCACTGCTCGAAAGTTCCGCTCGAACTGCTCCGCCGTGCGCCCGCCAACCACAAGTGACGCCACTGCGGGCCGCGTGAGCAACCATGCCAGCGCGACCTGAGCCGCTTCCACCCCATGCGCGTCGCCGACTTCGACAAGCACGTCGACGATCCGCCAGAGCCGCTCGATGTCGCGGATCGGCGGCTCGTTCCAGCCAGCTGCCTGACGCGAGTCTTCGGCGAACCCGCCCTCGCGCCGGTGCTTGCCAGAAAGAAGCCCTGCAGCCAGGGGCGACCAGACCTGCACCCCCAGGCCCTGATCCACAGACAAGGGGAGCAGCTCATACTCGGCCTCGCGTGCTTCCAGGGTGTAGTGGATTTGTTGCGCCACAAAACGACTGGCATGGCTGGGCGCTGCGGCAAGCGACTTCATCACATGCCAGCCGGAATAGTTTGAGCACCCGACATAGCGCACCTTGCCCTGCTGAACGAGTGTGTCCAGCGCCGCCATCTTTTCTTCGACCGGCGTCGTTCCGTCCCATTCGTGGATGTAGTAGAGGTCGATGTGATCGCGCCGCAGCCGTTTCAGAGAGCGTTCGCATTCCCGGATCAAGTGCCAGCGGGATACGCCCTCATCGTTTGGCCCTCCCCCGATTGGCATCCGCGCTTTCGAGGTCACCAACAGGTCGCCCGACCGGTCGGCGAGCACCTCTCCCAAAATCTCCTCGGACAGTCCGGTCGAGTACATGTTCGCCGTGTCGAACATGTTCACCCCGTGATCCACGCAGACGTCCACAAGCCGCCGCGCGTCTTCGACACCCTGACTGGCCGTTCGACCAAAGGCCCCCTGTCCACCAAAGGTGAACGTGCCCATGGTGATAACGGAAATCTTCAACCCCGTCCGGCCCAGCGTTCGGTATTCCATGTCTTTCTCCTCAAATCATCTTGGCTGGCCGTGGCCCATAGCTTTCGAATGCCACGAGGACTTCGGCCATCTCTGCCGGGCTCAGGATATGCGGTGCCCCACCAATGCTGCTGAAAAGATATGTGCGCGCCAAGGTCTCCAACTCCTCAAGCCGCCACTGTGCCTTGGCAATGGTTTCACCCAGAACTGTTGCCCCATGGTTGGCCATCAGGCATCCATGCCGGTCGGACATCGCCACGGCCATGTTGTCGCAAAGGGCCTGACTGCCGAAGAGCGCGTAGTCGACCAACGGGACATCCGCGCCACCAAACGCTGCGATCATATAGTGACAGGCAGGGATAGACCGGCGCTGAGCCGCGAGGACGCTGCAGTAAGGCGGATGAGCATGCAGCACGACGGGCATATCGGGGCGCACCTGATGCAGCCTTTGATGGAACGGCCATTCTGACGAGGGCTTCGGCCCTGTCGCGTCCGGCGGTCCTTCGAACGGGATGACGACCATCGCATCAGGAGTTAACTCTTCATACGGAACGCCAGAGGGGGTGATCAGCACACCCGTCTTCACCCGAGCAGAAACATTTCCCGATGTCCCTTGGTTTAGGCACCGCGCGTTCATCCAGAGGCAGGCATCAATCAGTGCCTGCCGCGTCGCTGTCGTGTCGGGCAGCGGGTCTGCCGGGGTCATGCCATGCCCTCCAGCAGGGCTGTGCGGGCCATGGGCGCAGAGGTCGCGACCGCCACGGCCATTTATTCTGCCGCCTGTGCACTATCTGGGAAAAGCCCGGCCAGACCGGCTTCTGACGCTTCGGCGACACCGCGCTCGGTAATCAGTCCGGTCACCAACCGGTTGGGTGTCACATCAAAGGCCGGGTTGCCACCCTGCGTACCGTCGGGCGTGACCTTGACCGAAGCGATAGCGCCGTCAGCATCGCGGCCCAGAATGTGGGTGATTTCCTCTTCCGCCCGTTCCTCGATCGGGATCTCGGCAACGCCGTCGCTGACGGTCCAGTCGATGGTGGGTGACGGCAGGGCGACATAGAACGGCACACCGTTATCTGCGGCAGCCAGGGCCTTGAGATAGGTGCCGATCTTGTTGCAGACATCGCCGCGCCGCGTGGTCCGATCCGTGCCAGTGATCACCATGTCGACCAAGCCATGCTGCATCAGATGCCCGCCCGCATTGTCGGTGACATAGGTATGCGGCACACCGTGATGGCCCAACTCCCACGCCGTCAGCGCCCCCTGATTGCGAGGCCGGGTTTCGTCGACCCAGACATGAATGGGGATACCCGCATCATAGGCGTGGTACATCGGGCTGGTGGCCGTGCCCCAATCAACAGTCGCGAGCCAACCCGCGTTGCAATGGGTGAGCAGCCGCACCGGCTCACCCGCCGGTTTCTTCGCCGCAATCTCGCGGATCAGGGCAAGGCCGTTCTCACCGATGCGCCGGTTAATCTCTACATCCTCGTCCGCGATCTCATGTGCAAGCGTCAACGCTGCCGCGGCCCGGTCCCCGTTCGCCAAAGGACGCAGTGCCGACCGGCACCGGTCCAGTGCCCAACGCAGGTTGATCGCGGTGGGACGCGTCTTTTCAAGAAAGCTCCACGCCGCGTCCATGTTCGTGTCCGAGGGGTCCTGCGCCATCGCCAGCGCCATACCGTAGGCCGCCGTTGCACCGATCAGCGGGGCACCCCGCACCCGCATCTGAAAGATCGCATCGGCAAAGTCTTGCATCGTCCGGCATTGGCAGATGCGAAAGTCATGCGGCAACCAGCGCTGGTCGATGATCTCGAGCACGTCTTCTTCGGCATTCCACCACAGCGAGCGATAGTGTGTCCCGTCGATCTTCATAGAATGTCCTTTCGGTTGAAGTCTTGCGCCAGCGCGACAACGTCTGCGGCGCTTTCAAACAGCTCTGCCCGGTGAATGAGGTCCGCCCCCATCATCAGATTGCGCGCCTCCAGCTTTGCGCGCAGGGCCACGTCTTCGATCTCTTCGAAATCGGCGTTGTGGGCCAGCGACAGGCAGCGGCGGTGCATTTCGATCCCGCAAGCCGTCCAGGCGTCGCGCCAAATGCCGGCAAGCACCGCGTCGCAGGCCGCGTCGCTGGCGTGTCCCTGATCCTCAAAGAGCGCAGCGGGAAACAGAGTCCCTGTCCGCTCGGTGGCCCAAAGGGTGCGAAACTCTGCATCGAAAGTCTCACATAGGTCAGAGATCACACTCAGGATCCACTTCTGGTAGTCCTCCAGATTGTCAGCGCGATGGGCGGGCTGGCTGAAATAAGCCATCAGGAAGTTCGCGCACAGCATCCCAATGTCGAATCCCATCGGTCCATATTGCACAAATTCGGGGTCGATGACGCGGCTTTCGCTGTCGGTTGACATAATCGAACCGGTATGGAGGTCACCGTGCAGCTTGGTTTCGGTGTTCGACATGAAGCGTTGCAGCGCCAGTTGGGCGCGGGTCTTCAGCGCAACATCGCCCCGCAGCTTCGCGATCACCGGCTCGAGCCCCGGTGTATGGCTATTCATTTCAGCCTCGAAATAAGGGTCCGTAAAAACCAGCGCCTCGGTGATCGCGGGCACATCCACGTTACCGGCAAAAAGTGCCACATCGGCCTTCTTGTCGGGACTTTTCATGCACAGCTCCGAGCCGCGAAAAGCCGTGCGCGCGCAGAAAGTGCCGAGAAACTGCGACAAGCCCGCGACCCGCTCTCCTGCGATCAGCTTTTGGCGCAAGATCACGTGAGGTGCGAGATACTCCATCACGATCAGTGCCTGGGTTTCGTCGAAGTGATAAACCTCGGGCACGGCCCCGGGGGCACGGTCCGCCTGCCGCGTCAGCGCGTGGTATTCAAAAAAGGCGCGCGAGAGCGGCAGGGGCCAGCTATCCCCGACCAGCCGCACGTAGGGCAAAGCCTGTTTGACGATGACTGTCCCCTGTGGGCCGCTGACAATGAAGACGAGGTTGAGGTTGCCATCGCCGACCTCCTCAATCTGCCACGTCGCAGGGTCGTGACCGACCCTTTCGGCCAAAGCCGGAAGGCTCGCCAAGCGGTCCGCCAGCGTTTCCACCGTCAAAGCTTCGTAACGTGGGCGCGTGTCCATCAGCAAATCTTCCGGGGTCGTGGTCGTTTGTACTTTGCGGACTGTAGTCAAGCCATTCGGCGTTTGTCAAAGCGGGTAAAACCGCTTTGGAGATCCGCGACAGACGGTTTCCTATTGTGACCTGAAAGAGAAAATGGAGCTAAGGTCAGCTTACCCTTCTAATCAATGATGGATTGAACGGTTCGGGAAGGGGTGAGCTATAGGATTGACGTCTATGGATCAAAAAATCATAATTGATGAGTTATAGATTGGATCCTTATACCTCACGATGTGGAACTGGCAGAACCCTGACTGGCCGACTTTTCGTTACGATGCCGCAAGCCTTGAACCGTACGAGCAGCAGTTCCTGTTGTCTTCAGGGGAAGTTCTTGGGGCGGTTCATCATGTGAACGCATCGGATCGAGATCAATTGCGGATCGACCTGCTCAGCGAAGAAGCGATGAAGACCAGCGCGATCGAAGGTGAAATGCTGGATCGACTCAGCGTGCAATCTTCCTTGCGTCGGCATCTTGGGCTGGCCCCCGACAGCTATCCATCCAAACCGCGCGAGCAAGGCGTTTCTGAAATGATGGTGGATGTGTATTCCACCTATTCGGAACCATTGTCACACAACACCCTGTATCGGTGGCACGACATGCTTTTGTCCCACGACCGGCAACTGGAAACGATTGGATCATACCGGAGCCATGAGGATGCTATGCAAATCGTATCAGGCAGGCTCGACCGCCCGACGGTGCATTTCGAAGCACCATCTTCACATCAGGTTCCGGCTGAAATGGACCAGTTCGTCACCTGGTTCAACCGGACCGCACCGGATGGTTCCGAACCGTTGCGCGCCCTGATCCGGGCCGGATTGAGCCATCTGTATTTCGAGAGCATTCACCCCTTTGAAGACGGCAATGGCCGGTTGGGCAGGGCGCTGGCTGAAAAGTCCCTGGCGCAAAACATTGGTCAGCCCAGCCTGATTGCCCTTGCCTTCACGATCGAACGAGAGCGCAAAGTTTACTACGACCAACTCGAACAACATCAAAAGACGCTGGACATCACACCTTGGCTCGTTTGGTTCGCCGAGACCGTTCTTACAGCACAGCAGGTGACGCTTGGGCGGGTCGGCTTCTTTATTGCAAAGACGCATTTCTACGACCGGTATCGTGATCAGTTCAACGCCCGTCAAAGCAAGGTAATCGCCCGTTTGTTCAAGGCTGGGCCCGAGGGATTCAAAGGGGGGTTGAGCGCCGAGAACTATATCTCGATCACCGGAACGTCGCGCGCCACTGCAACCCGGGATCTGAAGGATCTGGTAGAAAAAGGCGCTTTGATCCGAACGGGTGAACTCCGGTACACACGCTATAGGCTCAAGTTGGACCGGGAAGGGTAGGGGGGAGGAAAACTGCCACTCGCTTGGGCGGCCGCTTTTCACTTGAACACTTAGTGAGGCAGACATTCGCGAGAGGTCCCAGCGTGGGACGGGAACGCATGCAGAAGCTTTGTGGGATGGCCCCCGCACTGGTCCAACATGCAAGATCCAACCCACAGGCCAGCTGCCCTGTTTCAGCGCAGCAACGACCTGTTTTACTTGGCCCAGCGGCTGCGAATAAGGATGCCCTTGATATCCTCGTCCAACAAGGGGGCCCGGCGCTTTCTGAATCGATTGGTTTCGCCGTTCAGCAAACCCCGATTTGTGATGATGGATAAGTTGCAATGTGTCCGAGACCGGATCACCGCTGCCAACAACCGGGCGGCATGGATTCAACCTATGAGCCCTCCCGGCCAGCTTTCACTCAGGTATTCCCTTGCCGATCCAGCGACGCAATTGGTCAATTGCGAAATAGAACCTGAACAACGCGGTTCATCTCTGTGCTAAATTCCTTTCGGGTTTGAGTATTCAACATGATGCCTTTTGAAGCCATGTTCAGCGCGTGGGCTTGCTCGACCGCGAGATTCATCGAGTCCGACAAATCAACCTCGAGTAAGAAGGCTGCAAGTTTCAGCATCAAATCGCCTTCCCAATCTGTTCCAGATGCTTTGGCATGGCGTTTTCCCGTTTCGAGTATCTCTGCTCCGTGCGGCGTATTGCCAATAATCGGAACGACTTCCCCTGACCAATGCTCAAAGAACGCGCGCACCGTCTCTTTGGCTTCGGACTTGCGCGCGCCCTTAAGTACGCCAAGCGCGCCGTCGACGATGTTTTCGATGAAAGAGGTCAACACCCATTCAAAGGCGCCATCTTTGGAACCAAAACGCTTGTAGATGTATTGCCGGGACACACCGGCGGCTTGGGCGATGTCTTCCATCGAAGTCTTTCGAACTCCGTATTGGGCGAACACCATCAACATTTCCTTTGGGTTCATGCCCGTCAGGCCGAAACTGTTTGCCCGCCCCCGGACCAACAGCGGTGCACCAATCGTCTGTTCCAGCAACTTGATCTGCTTGCTCAGAGCGGGCTGTGAGACGTTCTCTAACTCTGCCGCGCGTGTTATTCCACCGGCCTCAACGGCAGCCAGGAAGTACTTCAGTTGTTTGAGGCGCATTGCGGGACCCATGATTTTCGGGTCAATCTGCCGAATGCAAAAATCAACTTCAAATAAAGTAGGCGTTATTTCACTTAGACATACTCAAAATGTGAAAACTGCAACAGATGCTGATGTGGCGTATTTGAAGCCGTCAAATTAAGGGACGGCTGCCGAAATCTCGCTTGTCATAGGGCGTTTATCCGAAAGCTGATATCCCGTTTTCAGAAAGTGATACGGTTTTCGCCGATCGTCTCAATCAAGGGCCCCAAGTGCTTTTCGAACCTGCGCCACTTTTCCTTCGAAGACTTGTACAGTGGCTGGCGGACCTGTTGGACACTGGCAGTTCTGACGCGGCGTTGGCCAGAGTGAAATTCAAGGCAGGCAGGGTCCCATTCCAACCCGCAATAGTCGATCATACCGCGGGCCACGGCTTCGATGTTATCCACCAGCTCTTCGTACCGTATGCTGTGGAACGCGCCAGTTGGTAACGTGGAATGCCAGTGGTTCATAAGCCGAACATAGTTATTGAAGTACTGGCCCAATTCAACTTGATCATAGCTGTGCAACTGGCTGCGTTCGAACAGACGGGTGTAGCAGGACAGGCAGATATCAAGCGGATCGCGCGAGATATGGATGATCCGCGCATTTGGCATCAGACCATGGATCAGCCCAAGCAGTTGAAAATTCGCGGGCATCTTGTCGACAACGCGTGTTTCGCCTTCAGCGTGATCAGACAGGACATCCAGATAATCTTCGGCACGCCGCGTCAAAATTTCGCCTGACATCGATCGGATAGCTTGAGGAACATTGGACTGCCCGTTCTCAAGCCGTCCGAACAGGTTCTGCAAATCGTTGAGTTCCCCGGCGCCGGTGATCTTTGGATGCGCGTCTAGAATGGATTCTGTCAGTGTCGTGCCCGAGCGAGGCATACCCAGAACAAAAATAGGCTTGCTACTGGACACGGACGCCTCACGCAGTCGCGCTAACATATCTGCGTCGAAGGTGGAAATCAGATCGTCGGTCAACCGGTCGGTTTCCGCTGGATCGTAGGACACCATCGCCCGTTTGAGCCGGGCACCGGCGTCAAACTGTGCAAACGCCTCATCATAGCGTTTGAGTTTTTCGTAGCAATCGCCTAGAGCATAGTGAAATGCCGTCGCCTTTTGAGGCAACATGGAGGGCGCATTCGGCAACTCGGCCTCAAGCGCTTGAAAAACCGGGCTGTCTTCGGTGACTTTACCCAGCCGGGCCAAGGCGATTTGCGCGCTGAGCGCGTCGTCGGATGACGCAGCCGCAATTTCAAAATGCGTGCGGGCCGCGTCAAAATCACCCTGTTCAAGTGCAAGATGCCCCAGTGCAAGACGACTTGCGGCCAGATCCGGTTTCAGCTCCATCGCTTTTTGATAAAGGGTTTTCGCCGTTTCAACGTCGCCCAGATGGGCTTTTACAATGGCGGTCTGATGGCACGCCGCGGCACTTTCAGGGTCCAGACGCAAGGCTTGTTCGGCTTCAACAGCGGCCAGCTTGGGATGGTTTTTTTCAAACAATACTTGTGACAACCCAACATAGCTTTCGGCCTTCTTCGGGTTGAGGGCAATGGCGTTGCGGCAAGCGTTCTCTGCCTTGTCCAGGTCATTTTGCAGTAAGAAAATCCGGCCGAAATTTCGATGCAACTCGGCGTCTTTTGGCGCGCGTTCCAGATGTGTTTCAGCAACCCGGCGGGCTTCGTCCACTCTTTCTGCTTCGATCAGAACCGAGATGAGATTGTTGGCTGTCTCAGACGACGCCGGATTGATGCGCAGCGCTTTTTGATAGAACTTCACAGCAAGGTCGCGGTCCGCGTTGTCACGTGCGATGCTGCCCAGGTTGTTGAGTGCACGATCGAAATCCGGCGCGAGGGCCAAGGCGCGCTCCTGCGCGGCCTGTGCCATGTTCAGGTCTTTTTGATCGTAGTAGACCAGCCCCAGATTGGAATGGGCGGCCGCATGGCCGGGTGCCAGACGAACGGCACGCTCACCGGCTTCACGAGCCTGGTCCAACTGACCGGCGCTGCGCAAAATTTC
The DNA here is from genome assembly GCF_059613205.1 of Ruegeria sp. BHSB064. Lineage (NCBI taxonomy): Bacteria > Pseudomonadati > Pseudomonadota > Alphaproteobacteria > Rhodobacterales > Roseobacteraceae > Ruegeria > Ruegeria sp. BHSB064. Next base: position 4,156 of record NZ_JBXWSB010000054.1, on the reverse strand, counting down.
CGTGAAATTTGTCAGAAACACTGCATTCTCAGGTTGTAGCCGTACAGCTTGGGCCACAGCATTTACCGCCGGTTCCGATTGTCCGGTCTGAAACGCGATCAGACCCAAAACATGATGCGCCGGGGCATATTGCGGAGCGGCCTGGATGATCTGAGACAGCAAAGCAGCGGCTTGTTTCAGGCGACCGTTTTCGTAATGCGCCATGCCCTGGGTAAAAGCGTCCTGTATCGATATCTGTTGCTGTTTGACCATTCGCCTCACCCATCACGAGTTTTGAATTTTTGAAACTATGGTGCCTGCGGCACCAAACAATCCGACTTTTCGTAAAACATTCCATGAGCGCAGTCTATCCTTTGAAACAAAGGAAAGTGCTTAGTATCAAGTTGATATATGCTGTGCTTTTTTCGCAATATGACACAATATTTGGTGTTTTTTTCTAAAATTCACATTTGCGCCCAAATTCACCGATAGCTAGCAATTTTGAAAAACCAAAACAAAAGTCCGTAGGGGGTCTTCGGAATATGAGTGGAAGCGCAACGAAGCGCACACAATGCTGTGTGGCGCGTGGTGGTCGTGTTGTTAAATTTAAAGGGCAGGTCGCAAGTATTGCTCCGTCGGTGTTCCTTGCATCGGTGTCTGTGGCTGCAATTTCAGTGGGTATCGCAGCCGCTGATGTCATTTCGGCACCCCAAAACACACAAGCTGTTCTGGCAGGCGACATAAATCACACGATCACTCCATCAGGGGCAGTGAATTATACAACCGGTAGTGGACCCAGCGTTGTTGTTGCTGCACCCAGTTACTCCAGCACTTTTACGAACAATGGCGCCATCAGCGGACCTGCCCCAACCAGCACTCCGGGTATCGGGCTTCTTGTCGCTGGGAATCTGGAACAAGCCGGACAGATCGTTAACAACAACACAATTGCAATTGATGTTGGTGCTTCCAGCAACGTGTTTGGCGCAGGTGTGATCCTGGGTGGAACCGTCGCCGGAACCGTCCATAACGCTGGCACAATCAGTGTAAGCTCGGCTTCTACGACAGGGGGCACGGCTTCGGCAGCGGGGATCGACTTTATCGGCACTGTTGCGGCGACAGCGTCGGTACTGAACTCAGGTACGATCGCGACCAGAGCAAGTGCTCTGTCCTCGACCCAAGCGGCGGCGACTGGTCTCAGGTTCAATGCCGATGTTAACACGAGCATTGTAAACAGCGGAACCGTTAGGGCAATTGCTGAAGATGGTACGCAAATTTCGGCCCTTGCGATCCAGGTTCAGGGTCAACTGAACGGAAACCTGAACAACTCGGGCACGCTGCAAGCCACCGCGACGCAGAACGGAACCTCGGCTGACGCGATCGGAGTCAGAGTGCAAGGGTTGATGACCGGGAACGTGAACAACTCGGGATCCGTGATCGTCGATGCGAATGCCTACACCTCGGCAACAGCCTGGGCGTATCATATTGAGGGCGGTCTGACCGGTAACTTCACCAATAGTGGAACTTTGACAGCAAACGCGACAGCGGGGTCTTCTTTTGCTGATGCCGCAGGGCTCTATGTTCAAAATGGAATGACCGGGAACCTGACAAACTCCGGAACAGTCAGCGCCACCGCAAGGTCAACAAGCGCCGGTAGCGCGAGTGCGACAGCTTCCGGTTTTTACGTCAGGGGCGGGTTGACCGGTAACGTCAACAACTCAGGCACAATCAACGTTGCAGCGTTTGCTGCCACTGATGATGCCGAGGCCTATGGCGTTTATGTCCGCAGCGGCGTGACCGGTGACATTGTGAATTCGGGCACTGTGAATGTACAGGCAGTGGTTGCTTCCTCTGTGACCGCGGCTGGGTACTACATCAGCGGCGGCCTGAACGGCAATTTCACCAATACCGGAACAATCGCCGTTGAGGCGCGTAGCACAACTGACAGCGAGGCCGAAGCCTACGGTCTGTATGTCAGCAGTGGCATGACAGGCAACCTCGTCAACTCAGGCACTGTCAATGTCCGGGGTGAGGGGTATTCGTCGGCTACAGTGGGTGGCTTTTACATCAGCGGCGACCTTGTTGGCGACTTTACCAATTCCGGTTCGATCACAGCCGTTGCTACCGATGAAACCGATACGGCCGAAGCCTATGGCCTCTATGTTTCTGGCGAGCTGGACGGCGCTGTGCAAAACAGCGGCACGATCACGGTACAAGGTTTTGCGAAGGAGTCGTCTGCCTACGCCTATGGAATCTACGTTGACGACGGTGTGACAGGGGTGTTTCAAAACACCGGTACGATCGCCGTGTACGCCAACTCTACAGACAGCGATGCAACTGTGGCTGGCTTTTACTCGGACGATTCCGTGTCCAGCGATGTGGTCAACAACGGGACCATTTCTGCGACAGCAATTGCCGAAGATACGGTTGAAGCACGTGGCCTGGAAATCGACGGCGATCTTAACGGGCAATTCGTTAATACGGGTAACATTAACGTCAGCGCGACGAAAATGACCACGTCACCTGCACCGGTTGGCCCCCCTCGTCCACCTTCTCGAAGCACTGCTGTGGAGGCGGCTGGCCTTTATGTTGATGGGAACGCGGTGGGTGGCATCGCAACCTCAGGGAACATCAGCGTCACAGCCAATTCCAATGACACGACCAACCAGGTTGATGCCGCTTCGATGTATATCGAAGGTGATTTGACCGGCGATTTTGTCAATTCAGGTTCGATCAGTGTCCTGGCGGCATCGAGCGCAGATGATGCAAGTGCCCTTGGCTTTTATGTAGACGGCCATATGGCAGGTAGCATCCTCAACTCGGGCAGTATCAGCGTAGCAGCCAGTGCGGCTTCTTATGCGGATGCCACAGCGTTCGAAATTCGCGACGGTTTGGATGGCAATTTCATCAACACCGGAACGATCACAGTTCGCGCCGGCGCCGAGGTTGATGGTGAAGTCGAGGCCATTGGCCTGTATGTCAGAAACGGTGTAACAGGCAACATCGTCAATTCTGGTACTGTTGACGTGCGCGGTGACGGATACTCTTCCGTTACGGCTGCAGGTTTCTACATTACTGGCGGTTTGACAGGTGATTTCCAGAACTCCGGTTCGATTTCTGTTGTGGGCACCGACCAAACCGACGAAGCCTATGCTTATGGTCTGTACGTCAGCAGCGGCATGACCGGCAACATCACCAACACCGGGTCCGTATCTGCGCGTGGGGATGGCTATTCCTCTGCAACTGTCGCCGGCTTCTACATCTCGAGCGGCTTCACGGGTGATTTCCAGAACTCAGGTTCGATCACCGCTGTTGCCACCGACCAGACGGAAGAGGCAGAAGCCTATGGTCTGTACGTGCGAAACGGCATGACCGGCAACATCACGAATACCGGGTCGATCTCGGCATTCGGAGACGGGTACTCGGAAGCGACCGTGGCGGGCATCTACATCTCAGGCGGTCTGACAGGTAATCTGACGAATTCAGGCTCCATTTCCGTGGACGCGATCGACAACACCAGCTCAGCCGAAGCTTATGGCGTTTATGTCAGCAGTGGCTTGACCGGCAACGTGTCAAACAGCGGCTCAATTACGGTAAGCTCTGATGGCGGAACCAGCGCCTACGCGACAGCCTATGGTATTTACACCACCAGCGGGTTTGACGGGGAACTGTCCAATTCAGGTGTGATCTCGACAACCGCATTCTCTGACACGGAAGAAGCGGACGCACGTGGTCTCAACCTGCGCAATGGTGTGGATGGCAGTGTCGTAAACACCAACATGATCTCGGCCTCGGCAACCGGTGCCACAGACGCTCAGGCCTATGGCATCTATACCACCGGCGTCACCAACGCGGATATTGTCAACTCGGGCACTCTCAGGGCTTCGGCCGCCATTGCAAATGGGACTTCAGGTGCAGAAGCCAGCGCAGCGGGTGTCTGGGCATCTGACATGCAGGGATCGTTCTCGAACACTGGTGTGATTTCCGCCACCGCGTCTGGCGGTTCAGAGGCCAACGCCTATGGCGTGCGGTTCGACAACTTTGATGGCGTGATCACGGATGTGGGGCAGATTTCTGTGTCGTCGACGGGCGGTGAAGCTTATGCCATTTATCTGGGCACAGGGTCTGGCACGCTGAATGTCGACACCAGGGATCAGGTTGGAGGTCTGATCCGGGTTCA
>NZ_JBXWSB010000053.1:0-29728 GCF_059613205.1 Ruegeria sp. BHSB064 | reverse complement strand
GGATTGCGACGCGGATCGGCAAGACTGCCCCGCCGGGTGTCCACAAAGCGACACTGGTTACGGAGAACGGTGAATATCCGGTCACGGTCGACGTTCCGGAGCGCAAGAAACTGCGCCTCTCACCCGGGTCGATTAGCCTAACCGGACGACCGGGTGAGCGGATCAACGCGCAGTTCACTATCTCTAACCGCGGCAACGTCGCATTGCCAGTTCCGACGGGCGGCGTCGGCGGGCTCTTTGCCTCCGACGGGTTAGCAGGTGCGTTTTCGGCGGCCTATGCCTCGGACGCGGAGGCGCCACTTGAGGTCTTTGGCGAATTTATCCTCGGGCTGCGTCGGTCCTATTTGGGCTTGATGCGGCTGAAGCTGAAATCGAAGGACAAGGGAGATCTGGCGCCAGGTCAATGCCGTGACCTGACGTGGGAATTTACCGTCCCCGAGCCGCTGAACCCGGCTACACAGTTGGGCGCGGGACGGCGGTTCCATACCACTATTGTCATGTCACACTTGCGCCTTGTGGCCCGATTGACCCTGACCGCTCCGAAATAGAAAGGGAGATCGCCCATGAAAAAGAACAAAATGACGATGCGGGACATGCGCGAAAGTATGGACACGATGTCGGATATGATGTTGCGGCAGATGGACCTGTCTGGCGAGTTGGTCGATAGCCTAGCGGATACCGCACGGCGGTTCCTCTCCTCTCTGTCATCCGGGCAGTCCTCGAGCTGTTGCGACATCCCTGAACCGTGTTGGATGCCGAAAGATCTGGGCGAATATCATTGCGAGATCTGTGCGAGCAGCACCGGGGTGATCGAGATCCGGATCACAAACACCGATTTCCGCCCGCGCAACTTCACGCTTGCCGCAGCGGGTCCCGATGCAGCGCGTGTGAAACTGACCCCCAACAGCTTTAGCCTCGGCCCCAAGGAACGCCGAACCGTGCGAGCCGAGTTTGACTCCAAGCTCGATGACGGCGTGCATTGCGCCGAGTTCGAAGCGCTGATCTGGGTGGTAGGCTGCAACAGCCACTATCTGCGCTGGACCGTTGAGGTCGGAAAGACCGAGCGCGCTTGCTGTCATCACGTGGAGGTTTTTGACCAGCCGGACTACGAGCATCATTGGTATGACCATTTCTACTGCGTGCGACCCTGCTATGGGCGGTCGGTGCGGCCGGGTATAGGGATCAAAGGGTGACCTATGTCGAATTCGCAGATGAAAGATATTTTCAACCAGGCCATGCGCCTGAATATAAAGTATTATTCCGGTCTCTTTGACGTCACCAAGGATTACCTCGGCGCGCTGCGGGATCTGGCCGAGCAAGGCCTGGAGAAATCCCCGCCCGCTACTGTCGCACCAAAGCCCGCCGCCCCTGCGATCCAGCCACTGATCCTCGCAGCACCTGCTGGGAAAGTGGCCGAGGCAAGTTTTGCGGTGACCAACAACACTGGGAAGGAGATGGCCGCAGATCCGGAGGTCTCGGAAAGCCTGCGCACGGCTGGTGTGATCGCCGAACCGGCGGGCCGGATGGTCGCGCACGGGGAGGACGTGGTCTTTACGCTCAAGGGCAAACCCACGTCGAAGATGAAGCTAGACCAGGACATTCATGGCAACGTCAGCGTGCGTCCCTTTGGCGACCGTGAGATCCCGGTCGTGTTGCGGCGATTGAAGGCGCCGGCCAAACCGAAAGGGAAACGGTCATGAGCGCGCCCGGCGGCATCCTGGCCGAGGGCGTGCTGGTGCAGGCCATGCATCTCTATTCCGCTTTGGTGATGCGACCCTATGAACATGGGCGCAACGCCGGTCTGGTCGAGCGGACGACGTTGGGCACCCTGCCCCAACCGCTCGATCGCAACGGCCTCGGCCCGCATTTTTCCCGGAAATACCCCAAGCCAGTGCTGCTCGGGCGCGCCACGGAGAACGACGCGCTGGTCTCTGAGTTCGACCGGATGGGCGAGATTTATGACGCCTACGTGCGGCCCTTCTCGACGCCGATCATGAATGCTGCTGTCGAGGAACTCTCGGCCTGGATCAAGCCCGACTTTCGACTTCTTGACGCGGGCTGTGGCGCGGGACGCGAACTATGCCGCTTGTCGCGCATGGTGCCTGAGGGCGAAGCTGTGGGCATTGATCTGGCCGCAGGAATGGTCAACGCAGCCCATGCCTCGGCCCGCGCAAAAGCGTTTGATAATACGTCGTTTTTCCAGTCTGATGTGGGCGATTTGCCCGAGGTTTTTACTGAGCAGTTCGATCTCGTCTATTCATGCCTTGCCCATCACCACTATCCCGACCCGCCTGCCGCCACGCGCGAAATCTTTCGCGCCCTTCGCCCGGGTGGCTACTACACAGTGATCGACGCAGGCCCGGAATGGTTCGTAAAACGCTCCTCCGGCCTCGCACTCTGGGCCGATCCGGGCTGGATCGGGTTCCACACGCCCGAGCAGTTCATGGCGCTGTTCGAGGCGGCAGGGTTTGAAAACACCGGTTGGATCGACCTTGTGCCCGGCTTCGGCATCGCCTGCGCTCAGAGGCCCCTTTGAACGAGAATACCTACGACCGGGCCCTTATTGAGCAGGCCCTCAACACCGCGCGGACCCGGACAGAGAAAGCGATGACCCGCTTTTTTAATGCCCGGCGCGAGACGGGGATGGATGTGCTCTACGATCAGATCAGCGATTATCCGTTTCGAGTGGGCAAAGGCCTGCGGCCCGCGCTGGTCTACGCTGCCTGTCAGGGCATGGGCGGAACCGAAGCGCAGGCAGAAAACACGGCGACGGCCATTGAACTCTTTCATAACGGCGCGCTGGTGCATGACGATATCGAGGATATTTCGGACTTCCGGCGCGGGGATGAGACGCTCTTTCGCCGTCACGGGGTGCCGATTGCGATCAACACCGGGGACGCGACTTTTGTCTTCTGCCTCTCGCTTCTGCTCGACAATGTTGAACAGCTCGGCGTCCGAAAGGCGATGCGTATCTTGAAGGATTTCGAACGGCTAAGCCGCGAATCCGTCGAGGGCCAGGCCATCGAGCTTGATTGGATTCGAAACGCACGGTTTGACCTCGACAGCGAAGACTACTTGCGCATGGCCTATAAAAAGACCTGTTGGTACACCATGATCGCGCCTCTGCGCTTGGGCGTTGTCGCAGGCTCCGGTCCGTCGATGGTCGCCGATCTCGAAGAGGCGCTGATAGACGTGATGGAGTTGGGCTACCTCGCGGGCATCGGCTTTCAGGTGCAGGACGATCTGCTGAACCTCACCGCCGACGAGGTGCTCTATGGCAAGGAGATCAGCGGCGATCTTTACGAGGGCAAGCGCACGATCATGCTGCTGCATTTTCTACGCACCGCCCCCAAACGCCACCGCACCCGCGCGATCAAACTGTTGACGCAGCCGCGGCCCAAGAAGGAACCCGACGAAGTACGTTGGCTCCTGCAGGCGATGCATGAGGCCGGTTCCATCGACCACGGGCGCGACTTGGCGCAGGATTTCATCACCCGCGCGCTGAAATTCGAAGCGGAGGGGCTGCGTTTCATGCCAGAAACCCGCCACCGACAATTCCTCCGCGAAGTGCTGAAATACGTGATTGCAAGACTGAAGTAAGAGGGACCGCCATGTCACATGACCACGACCACGCAAGTACCCCATCGAACCCTTTCGAGGAGCTGATAAAGCTGCAAAGCGCGTTTCAGCAGAGCCTGAGCCAGGCGACAATGCAGTATCTGCGGCAGCTGCAGGGCATTGTCGGGCCGGTCACTCCGGGCACCGTCGTGCAGCAGGTGGATGGTGCAGGTGTCGCGCTCAAGCTGCGGCCCGGGGGCCAGGCGAATGCGAGCGTCAACGTCGAGAACCGGCAGCGCGTACACTCCATGGTCACTCCGATGATCACACCTCTGGTCTCCGATACCGGGGCCACGTGGTTTGCGCAGACCGCCTTCACACCTCCCACCGCGCTGCTGGCTACCGATGAGGTGCTGGACTTCGCGCTGGTACTGGAGGCACCGAAAGACATGCCCCTCGGCGTCTATCGTGGCGCCGTGCTGATCTATGGCTGCAGCGATGGCGTCGTGCCGCTAGAGGTGACCGTGGCCAAACAGGCAGCAAAGCGCAAAACAACGCCAGCTGCAGCCAAGTCAAAGACAGCAACCCAAAAGGCGTCCGCGCGTAAGACCGCCGCCCGTAAATCCACCAAAGCGTCCTGAGGAGACCCGCCGATGTCCAACAGTGCCAGCATCCGCCTGATAGACCCGCCGGAGGACGCAGGCCGCACCACGGCGAGCCTCTTCTCCTCGCTCGCGAGCCGGTTGATTACCCTACACTATACCTCGGGCGTCAGTGTCATAGGATCGACGCTCGCCGGGCTCGCCGAAGCGGGCCGCGAAATCTCCAAGACAGCCGAAGGTGCCCGCATCCGCCGGGCGCTCGAAGCCAGCGCCGTGAAGGATAACGGCGAGCTATTGTGGAGCGCCCTGCGCGTCACCGGCTGGACCGAAGGCATGCCCGCAGCACCCGTGCTCGACCACATCCGCAATGACCTCGCCCTACTTCTCGCTGACGATTTGGCCGAAACGATCGACAACGTCCCTGCCCCGCTGGAAAACAAGGTTTATAAAAGCAAGACCGTGCCGCCGGCGATCACCTTTATCGACACGCTGATGGGTCTCTGGATTCACTCGCGCGAGATCGTGCAATCGGTCGAAGCGCTGGCCCGCAGCGCGCCGGAACGAGGCGACATCGAACCTGGGGACGCGGTACACAGCGGCCCGATCCTGCGGTGACAGCCTTCGACGCGCTTCGACCGCCGGCCCTCAGCGATCCGACGGCGGCAGCTTATAAGGACTGGTTTCACCTCAACGTCTTTCTGCCTGACACAGGCCGCGTTGTGCTGATCAACCTGTCGCTGCATGGCCCCCCTTGGGACGCACGCGGGCGGGCCGTCGGCACGGCGCTGGCGAGCGGAACGGATGGCGATTGGGTCGGCGGCATAGAAATCGCCTCATTCGCTGAAAGCGCGGTGGACACGCAGGCCGTGTTTCTCAGCACGATCTCTATGGCCGTGACCCGTGATGGCACAGCTCTGCACGCAAAGGTCGCCCGCCCTGAAGACGGGTTCGAGGCAGATTTGATCGCGCGCCCGGTTCTTTCGGCCAGTGCGCTGGGTCTCACCGCGCAGTTCGGCAGCGGGTGGATCGGGTGGAGCGCAGTGCCTGTTCTCTCGATCTCGGGAACTTTGATCCTCGATGGCAAGGAGGTCTCGCTAGAGAACGCGCGCGGCTATCACGACCACAATTGGGGCAGATGGTTCTGGGGCGAGGATGTGGCCTGGGAATGGGGCGCCTGGGTGCTGAGCGACGACATCACCGTGGTGGCGGCGCGTGGCACGGACAAGGCCCATTTCAACCGGCAGCCTCCGCATGTGTTCCTTGTCCACGGCAGAAAGGTGCACGCGTTCCTGCCAAGTCAGATCAGCCTGAGTTATGAGACCGCACCGACCCGTGCGGCACGGCGGCTGCCTGGCGCGCTGGCAGCGATCCACCCGGACCGTCGCGCGCCAGATCTTCCGTGCCGGGTGACATTGCAGGCGGAAAGCCGCACTGCGCGATTTGAATTGCGTTTCGAGGCGGAGACTGTGGCCCAACTGCTCCTGGCCGACCCAATGCGCCCCGGCTCCGGCTATATCAACGAGCTGGCAGGCCGTTGCCATCTTGTTGCCAGTCTCGACCGCACCTTGTTGCGCGCTGAAGGTTGCGGGGTTTTCGAATATGTCGAGTGAGCCCCGCCACCTGTGCGACTGGATTGTGGCACTCTACGCAGCGCTGGAGGAGGCCGAGCCGCATAGTGCGGCGGCCATTCGCAAGCTCGCGGGCGCGCAGCTGTCGCGCATGGTGTTGGACGCGGATCGCGTTACCGTACGCTTTGTCGAGGACAGGCTGCAGGTCCGGCGAATGCGGGCCAGCACCACGCAGCTGAAGACCCCCAATGGCTCTACCAACCGCATCACGGTCACGGCGCTGCTGCAGGGGTATATGGAGATTTCAGAGGCCATCGCACAGGATCAAATCCGGCTGCGCGGCACCGCAGATGAGGTAATGGCAATCTGCGCAATCATCGAGGTTCTGGTAGACGCCAGCACGCGGGTGCCCGCCCTTCAACGCTTAGCCGCTGCGTTTCTGCAGATGACCGGGCAGGAAACGGTCCGCGCCAGCCGACGGGCGCGCGCGGCAGCAGCACGCGCCCAGGCCGAGAAAGAGCGTGCGTTCTTGCAGCGTGAAGGCCTGTTGCGGGCACCGAGGTGACGGAAACCAACCCAGGCCAGAAGCTCTGCGGACCATATCGACGGGCCTTGTGATCGCCTCATGCTCGGCCTTGAGATTGGTTGTCGGCACCCGCAGGATCGCAGAGAGTACAACCGCCATGAATTGGGTGACCAGAACAACCTGCGCCCCGTTGACCTCAAAGATCGGGTTGAGACAGCTCGATACTGCGACGGTGCTGTCAGACAAATTCGAACCAGCCTCAGCTAGGTCAGTAGAACTGCCCTTTATGCCGCACCAAGTTCGCGCCACTCGGCAAGAGCGGCGGTGCGTGTCAGCTTGAAGATGTCTCTGCTGGCGAGCGATCTTTCCTGGTTGAAGTGGTTGTAGATGGAGGAGTGGACGGAAGCGAATTTCTGCAAACTTCGCATACGTCTGAAACGCTGCATGGCGCGTTCGCGTCGTCGAAAGCTTCTTCGGCGTTCTCAAACGCGAACGTGTAAACCGCGTGCGCTACCGCACTAGATATGAAGCACGTGCCGACCTGTTCGAGTATTTTGAAGTATTCTACAATCGAAAGTGTCGCCATAGATATCTTGGCAACCTAAGTCCGGCTGACTTCGAAGATCGGTCAGTCGGATTCTTTCAAACCTTCCACTGAAACGGGGCAAGACGAAAAAGCTATGGAACCGCCCTGCCCACTTAAGGCAAGTTCTTCTGACAAGACCGTGAGACAGGTATGAGTGGCGGGGAGACAGGGATTCGAACCCTGGGGACGCTCTCACGCCCAACGGTTTTCAAGACCGCCGCATTCGACCACTCTGCCACCTCCCCGTCGAAAGCCGGGTCTAAGGCCAAGTTCGATCAGAGGCAAGTCGAAAACGGGAAATCTTGCCGAAGACTTTTCAGCGGTCTTTCCATGACACTTCAGCCACGTTATGATCGGGTAGAAAGACCGTAACAGGCTGGCATACAGAACCAGCAGACCGGCAGCGGGGTTCGTGAAACGAAACCCCTTCAGGCAAGGGATAAGCAGATGAAGCGAGCGATCGAGACACGCCCGGGGCCGAAGAGGCTGGCGTATCTGGCGTTGACTTTGACGATTTTGGCCGGATGTGAAGAGGCCCTGGGTACAGCTAAATCAACCGAAAAACCTGAGGACAACGACGGGAAAATCGAACTTATTCCCCAGGTGACCAGTGGTTCGCAGCGAGACGTAGAAGCGCCGGACGTATTCGGCGTAACCGAAGCGGGTCTTTGGGATGGGCGACCCTCGCTGGGTGGCATTTGGGTTGCGCATCCTGACGTAAAACAACCCGAGCGCGTTGTGATCAAGAACACGGACAACAATAAATCCGTGACTGGCGCCCTGTTCCGACGAGAACGCAATTTACCCGGACCGGCGCTTCAGGTCTCGTCGGCTGCGGCGGAACAGCTTGGATTGCTGGCAGGGGCACCCACAAAGCTGAGCGTGGTCGCCCTGCGCCGCGAAAAGATAGAAGAGCCCGCGTCCGAAGAGACACCACAAGCTGAGGACGCAGCAGAAGAAACTGCTACTGCGTCTGCAGATGCAGCATCCGATGGTCAAACCACGGGTGAGACTGAAAAGCCCGCCAAACGGAAATGGTGGCAGAAGAAAGAACCCGTTGCTGCCGCAGCCGGTACGACCGCAGTTGTAGCAAGTGCCTCGGGATCCGAAGAGGACGCAACAGCAGACACGGAAACAGTCAGTGATTCTGCCGAGGAAACAGCAGACGAGCAGACTGAGGCACCTGTTGAAAAACCAGCCAAACGGAAATGGTGGCAGAAGAAAGCACCCGCTGCTGCGGCTGCCGGAACTGCTGCCGCCGCTGGAACTGCGGTGGCCGCTGCAGATGCAGCCACGGATAGCGCAGAAGTTGCGACCGAAGCGACTGCAGCCGCAACCGCTCCGGCTCTGTCGGATGCGCCGGTCGAAGCCCCAGCCGAAAAACCAGCCAAGCGGAAATGGTGGCAAAAGAAAGATCCCGCAGAGATCACCGAAACGCCACTGGATCCGATCGAAGGTGCCGCCGCAGCAATTGATGCGACCGAAGCGACACCAGCCGCGGCTACTGCAGCGACTGCCGCGACTGCGGCATCATCGCTGAGCAAACCGTTTGTTCAGATCGGCACCTTCAGCGTCGAGGATAATGCCAACTCTGCCGCTCAGAAGGTGCGCAGAAACGGCATGTCCGCAGTTGTTCGGGAACTGAAAACTGCAAATAACACTGTCTGGCGGGTGCTGGTTGGACCCGCCGCAACTCGGGCCGAACGCAAAGCCATTCAGAAGGACGTGAAAGACCTTGGCTTCAAAGACGCGTTCACCGTATCCGACTGAAACAGGGAGACGCAGCATGTTAGCCTCAATGCGCACATCCGTTCTGGCCATGGGCGTTGCCCTTATGGCGCTACCTGCACAAGCCTTTGATACCGAGGCCCGCGCGGCGTATGTGATCGATCAGACCACCGGCACAGTTCTTCTGTCAAAAGACGCCGATCTGCCGCTTCCACCCGCGTCTATGTCCAAACTGATGACGCTGTATGTGGCGTTTGAAGCCCTGCGGGACGGGCGTTTGACGCTGAACGAAACCCTGCCTGTATCTGAACATGCGATGAGCTATGGCGGCTCGACCATGTTCCTGAACACTCAGGATCGGGTTACCGTTGAGGATTTGTTGCGCGGCATCATCGTTTTGTCAGGCAATGACGCCTGCGTTGTGATTGCCGAAGCGCTCAGCCCCGATGGGACCGAGGCGGGGTTTGCACGTTACATGACCCAACGCGCCAAGCAGATGGGCATGAACCATTCGAACTTTGCAAACTCAAACGGCTGGCCTGCTGCCGGGCAGTTGATGTCGGTGCATGATCTGGCTGTACTGGCAGATCGCTTGATCACAGACTTTCCCGAATATTACCCTCTTTTCGCTGAAGAGGTGTTTGAATTCGATGGCCGCGCGCCATCAAATGCCCGCAATCGCAACCCGCTGCTGCGTCTGGATATCGGTGCGGATGGGTTGAAAACCGGCCACACACAAGAAGCCGGTTATGGCCTTGTCGGGTCTGCAAAACAGGGTGATCGGCGTGTCATTTTCGTCCTGACCGGCCTCGACACCACGGGCCAGCGGGCAGAGGAGGCTGAGGCCGTGGTTAACTGGTCGTTTCGAAATTTTATCGAGAGGACAGTTGCCGACGCGGAAACGCCGATAGCCGAAGCCAAACTGTGGATGGGCGAGAAAAAGACCGTGGGGCTTGTCCCGGAAGGAGACCTGAACGTGCTGTTCCCGGTTCTGGGCACCCAGAATGTCGAGGCCGAAGTGGTCTATGACGGGCCCATCAACGCGCCGGTCCAGAAAGGGCAGCAATTGGCGGAACTGGTGATCAAGCCCGAAGGACTGCCCGAAATCCGGCGCCCGCTGGTGGCTGCCGAAGATGTAGCAATTGGTGGATTTGTCGTGCGGATGCTGACTGTTGGCGGCATCGTTCTAAAAGACGTGATCAACAACCCGCTGGAGTCGATGTGACGAAAGCGGGGTTATTTCTGACCTTCGAAGGCATTGACGGATCAGGCAAGTCAACCCAGGCGCGGATGCTGGCGGATCGCCTGCGCGCGCAGGGACATGAAGTCGTGTTGACGCGGGAACCCGGCGGCTCTCCGGGGGCCGAGGAAATTCGTCGCCTTGTTTTGGAAGGCGACCCGGATCGGTGGTCGGCCGAGACGGAGTTGTTGCTGTTCACCGCAGCCCGCCGCGACCATCTGGAACGCACCATCGAACCCGCCCTTGCCGCAGGGAAAGTGGTGATCTGCGACCGTTTCGCCGACAGCACGCGGATGTATCAGGGCTTGTCACGCGGCAACCTACGCAATCTGGTTGATCAATTGCATACCCTCATGATCGGGCGGGAACCGGACATGACGCTGCTCATCGATATGGACCCGGACACGGGCCTATCGCGCGCCAAAGGCAGGCAGGGCACCGAAGAGCGGTTCGAGGATTTCGGCCCTGATCTGCAAAAGAAAATGCGCGCAGGCTTTCTGGCGCTGGCTGACGAATTCTCGGGCAGGTTTCGCGTCGTGGATGGCAACAGAGACATGGACAGCGTTGCGCAGGATGTGGCAGATATCGTTCAAGCAGCTTTGCGGTAGACGATGAGCGACGATACCCCTTCTCCGGATCAGGTGCCGGGTGCACCGCATCCGCGCGAAACCACGCGGCTTTTTGGTCAGGACGCGGCAGAACAGGCCTTTCTGACAGCCTACAATTCCGACAGGCTGCATCACGGCTGGTTGCTGACCGGGCCACGTGGCGTCGGTAAGGCGACTTTGGCTTGGCGCATCGCCCGGTTTCTTCTGGCCACACCTCCGACAGATGATGGCGGCCTGTTCGGAGCGCCACCGCCGCCGGAAACGCTCGAAATTGATCCTGATCATCCGGTTGCGCATCGCATGCAAGCCGGAGCCGAACCAGGACTGGCCGTTGTCACCCGATCTCTGAATGATCAGGGGCGGATGCGCGGCGAGATTGTCGTCGACGATATCCGCAAGCTGGGAAAGTTCTTTGGTCTATCTTCCGCAGATGGCGGACGCCGGGTGGTGATTGTGGATTCGGCGGATGAAATGAATGTAAGCGCCGCCAACGCGTTGCTCAAAATGCTGGAAGAGCCGCCTGCCCGCACCACGCTTTTGCTCGTATCGCACCAGCCTTCGCGCCTGCTGCCGACCATCCGGTCGCGCTGTCGCACGCTGCGCCTTGGCCCGCTGAACCCGCAGGACATGCAAGCCGCCCTTTCGCAAACCGGAACAGAAGTTCCCGCCCAGACTGAACACCTGGCCGCACTAGCGGCAGGATCAGTTGGCGATGCTGTGCGGTTAATCAATCTTGGCGGACTGGACATTTATGCCGAACTGATCGCCATACTGGGCACCCTGCCCCGTATGGACCGGCAACGCGCACTGGCGTTGTCCGAAGCCGCAGCCCGGCGCGGTGCCGCTGAGCGTTTCGAGCTGTTGCTAACGCTGATCGATGTCGCGTTGTCTCGGCTGGCTCTGACCGGTGCAACTGGTACGCCACCTTCTCCCGAAGCGGCCCCAAACGAAGGTGAAACGCTGATGCGTCTTTCAGCTTCCCCCGATCAAGCCCGCCGCTGGGCTGAGGTCGCCGCGACAATCACAGCACGCGCACGCCATGGTCAGGCGGTGAACCTTGACCCTGCCGCTCTGGTCCTAGATACGGTGTTCAAGATACAGGAAACCGCCGGTCAGAACAGATGAGCGACACCCCCCAGATTACCGACAGCCACTGCCATCTGGACTTCCCGGATTTCGACGGCCAGTTGGACGAGATCATCAAGCGCGCTGCTGATGCAGGCGTGACCCGGATGGTAACAATCTGCACCAGACTTCGCAATGAACCCGGTGTCCGTGCGATTGCCGAAGCCCATGCACCCGTCTTTTTTGCCGCTGGCACACATCCGATGAGTGCGGCAGACGAGCCGATGGCGTCGGTCGACGAACTGGTCACCTTGGCGCAGCATCCTAAATTCGTCGGCATCGGCGAATCCGGTTTGGACTATCACTACACAGCCGACAGTGCGGACGTGCAACAACAGTCACTTCGTGTCCACATCGAAGCTGCGCAGCGTACCGGGTTGCCACTGATTATTCACGCCCGTGCGGCGGATGATGACATGGCCCGAATTCTGGCCGAGGAGTATCGCAACGCGCCCTATTCCTGCGTTATGCACTGCTTCTCTTCTTCTGCCGAACTGGCCAAGGCCGCGCTGGATCTGGGCTTTTACTTGTCCATGTCCGGCATCGCCGCTTTCCCCAAAAGCCAGGAGTTGCGGGATATTTTCGCAAGCGCCCCGGTAGACCGCATTCTGGTGGAAACCGATGCGCCCTATTTGGCCCCACCGCCCTATCGCGGCAAACGTAATGAACCCGCCTATACGGCCCACACCGCCCGCAAAGGGGCTGAGGTTTTCGGCATGGATTACGCCGCTTTTGCAGCTCAGACACAGGCGAATTTTGACCGCCTGTTCACCAAGGCCGCGCTGTACAAGGCCGCTGCATGACCGGGACGCGATTTACAATTCTGGGCTGCGGGTCATCGGGCGGCGTACCAAGGCTGGGCGGTCAATGGGGGGATTGTGACCCCACGAATCCGAAGAACGTGCGACGCCGCTGTTCGCTGCTGATTGAACGTGACGGGCCCGATGGGACGACATCGGTTCTGGTCGATACCACGCCGGATATGCGCAGTCAGTTGCTGGACACGGGCACCGGGCGATTGGATGGGGTGGTCTATACCCATTCCCACGCGGATCATGTGCACGGGATCGACGACCTACGCATGATCGTGTTCAATATGAAAACGCGCGTACCCGTCTGGGCGGATGGGGACACACAAAACGCCTTGTTGGGCCGTTTCGGATACGCGTTCATTCAGCCCGAAGGCTCACCCTACCCGCCGATACTGGATCTAAAGTCGATTAGCGGCCCTTTCGAAATCGACGGTCCCGGTGGTCCCATTTCGCTGCGCCCGTTCAAAGTGAACCACGGCTCGATCGACTCTCTTGGCTTCCGAATCGGTCAGCTGGCCTATCTGCCGGATGTTGCAGAGATTTACGACGACGCCTGGCCCGAAATGGAAGGGTTGGACTGCCTGATCATCGACGCTTTGCGCCGCTCCCCGCACCCGACCCACGCGCATCTGGAAAAGACGCTGGGATGGATCGAACAGCTAAAGCCGAAACGCGCGGTTCTAACCAATATGCATATCGATCTGGATTATGCGTCGGTTGACGCGGAAACACCCGACCATATCACCCCCGCTTTTGACGGGATGGTGATCCATCAGGCGCAATAGGCCCCTGCCCCGCGCGCACAGGATATCACAGCGCGCTTGCCGCACGGGGGCCATATGCTGCAAAGCCTGATCGACGTCATTCTTCCCGTCTTCCTTGTGATCGGCGCCGGATACACGGCGACCCGCACGGGATACTTCAAACAAGAGCACGTCGATGGGTTGATGAAATTCACCCAAGGTTTTGCGATTCCCTGCCTGCTGTTTCTTGCCATCGCGCATCTGGACCTCAGCGCCAGTTTCGACCCCCGGCTGTTGGCCAGCTTCTATTCCGCCGCCGCGCTGTGTTTCACCGCAGGTCTTTTTGGGGCACGGATCATTTTTGGCCGGGACTGGGAAGACTGTGTAGCCATAGGGTTCTGTTGCCTGTTTTCCAATTCTGTCCTGCTTGGCCTGCCGATTACCGAACGGGCATATGGCCCCGAGAACCTGACGGGCAATTACGCGATTATCGCCTTTCATTCTCCGTTCTGCTACGGCGTTGGAATCACGGTGATGGAGGTCGTTCGCAATCGCGGCAATGGCGGTGTACATATGGCGCGCTCGGTTCTGTCAGCGATGTTCAAGAACGCCCTGATCCTTGGTATCGCGCTTGGTTTTTTCGTCAACATAACCGGTCTGATCATCCCGGCAGTCGTGGACGAAGCGCTTGAGCTTGTTACCCGCGCCGCCCTACCGGGCGCGCTGTTTGCATTGGGGGGCGTGTTGGTCAAATACAAACCCGAAGGCGATTTACGCACTATTGGCTTTGTCTGCTGCATCTCGCTGATGCTGCACCCCAGCCTTGTTTGGGTCTTCGGCACATCCACCGGTCTACCCCAGGATCTGTTCCGCTCGGGCGTTTTGAATGCCGCCATGGCTCCGGGCTTCAACGCCTATATCTTTGCGAATATGTATGGCCGCGCCAAACGCGTTGCGGCCTCATCCGTTTTGATCGGAACAGCAGCATCCATTCTGACCGTCTGGCTTTGGCTGACCCTTCTGAGTTAACACTGGTGTTGACTTCAGGCCGCGCCGAAACACCTATCGCAGACTGCAGCAGGAGATCCGAATGTCACACGCTATTATTGTCGCTCATGGCCAGCCCTCTGACCCGGATCCGGCCGAAGCCGCGTTGGCTGCGTTTGCTGCGAAGGTGGACGCTTTGGCTGAGACTGTGACGGTGCATTCGGCAACGCTGGCCAAGCCCGGCGCGTTAGAGCTGAAACTGGACAGCCTTCCAGAAGATGCGGTGATCTACCCGCTTTTCATGGCGAAGGGCTGGTTCGTGACAAGTGCCCTGCCGAAGCGGGTCGGAGACCACACAGCACGTATTCTGGATCCCTTGGGCATTGATCCCGATCTGCCCGCTCTGACTGCGAACGCGCTGGAGGCGAAGTTGCGGGAAGAGCATTGGGAGGCCAATTCGACAGATTTGGTGATCGCTGCGCACGGGTCGGGCCGCAGCCGGAATCCATCAGCGGTGGCCAACGAATTTGCGGATCGGCTTGGCAGGCAGGTTGCGTTTCAATCGATCAGGGTTGGCTTTGTCGAGGAACCGCCCTCGATTGCCGAAGCCGCGCGCGATGCGTCAAGTCAAGCGATTTGCCTGCCGTTCTTCGCCTGTACCGGAGGGCATGTTCTGGAAGACGTTCCCGAAGAGCTGGAACGCGCCCACTTCAAAGGTATCGTCATGCCCGTTGTCGGAGAGCTCGCGCCCATTCAGCGCCAGATCGCACAAAAGGTCACTGAGGCGTTCGCATCAGCGTGAACCACCGTAGTCGTTCAGGACCGCGCCTTGCTCAGTGTCGAATAAAGCCGATGGCACGATCGGCCGTCCCGTTTGGCCTGATACAATGCCAAATCCGCAGCATGTAAAATATCAGCCGCCTTGGGCACTTGAAACTGAGTGGACAGAGCCGTGCCGATGCTGGCTGAAACCGTACATTGCTGGTTTTGAAACAGCATAGGTTCGTTCAAGCGTTGGATGAGTCGATCAGCAATTGCCTTCAACCTGTCGTCCCGCGTCAGGTCTTTGAAAACAATGACAAACTCGTCCCCACCAACACGCGCAACCGTGTCTTCGTTGCGCGTCTCTTCAATCATGATACGGGCCGCCTGTTGCAGGACGAAATCACCCGCAGCGTGACCCAGCCTGTCATTCACGGATTTGAAGAAATCCAGATCCAGATGCATCAAGGCAAAGGTCGAATTGCCCGAGATCAGATGTGCCAGAACGTGATCCATGGCCCTGCGGTTCTTTAGTCCGGTTAGCGTGTCGGTGTAAGCCTGCTCTTCAGCGGCAAGCATCGCGCCCTGAAGCCTCAGGTTCAGCGACCGCGACGCCTCCATCGCGGCAGATTTGGCCTCGACCAGATAAAGCAGTTCAATGGCAAGGTCGGTGCCTGAGAAATCCGCACTTGTAAGTGCGTAATCCCGCACCGCATCCAGAATTGAAATCCCGAACGACAGGTTGATGACCGCACCACCGGATTGTGGCAAAGGGGCGACCAATCCCTTGAGGGTCGTACGCGGTTCATCCTTGAACTTCAGGTGCAGTTTCGCCCCGGCCATCGATAGCAACGCCGGAATGGTTGTAACTGTTCTGGGACGGATCAATTCAAACACCTCCAGAAAACCCTGCCCGATCAGCGGCAATTCTGGTCGCAGTTTTTGAAGTGTCGGCCCCACTTGTTGTATCCTTCCGTCTTGCTTGACCAACAGGAACATTGGACAAAGCGTTTCCAGAAGGCCCGCAAGTTCTTGGGTATCGGTCATCTGCTGTGCGACCCCAAGTCAAAGTGGCGTCCTTCCGCGAAAGCGCTTTCTACCAACATGATGGAAATGACGTCACTGTCCTGCTGCTGCCCTTCATGTGACAGTATGACCAATGCGCCGTAGTCATCTGCCATAGCGCGCAAAACACCAACCATGACACTGGAATAACCGGGCAAGCCCGGAAAGCAACACAGCTGATACTCCGTTGCCGATAGCTCTCGCAGCTCAAGGGCCGGCAAGGTCAAATCTGACACAGCCAAACGCACCCTGTCGGCCAGATCGTCCAGCGAGTGCAGAAACTCAACATAGCTTACGCCGCCAAACCTGAGCAGACGACGCAGCCCTTCCATGTTCGGGTGGGACACAAGATATGTCCCCAAATCCTCAAGTATCTCGGCCTTTGGTCGGTCCAGATCGCCACTCAGCGTGTTTAACACTCTTGTCGTCATGTCATCGTCATAGATGAGCATGGCTTCAAACTCGCAAAACCCCAACCCTGCGCCCTCGGTCACGCGCAGCCAGCAGGTCTGCCCGTAGGTTGCGCAGACAAAAGACTGAATCGCTCGATTGATCAGACCGTGCATCGGAAACCCCAACTTGGTGTCCCTTGCACTCTGAGCTGAAAAATCTTAACAAATAGCCAAAATCCACCCTGAGTTGCGGCGAATGCAACCGGGTATCACTTCGACATTTGTCAATTGATCAGAAATCCGTCGGCGCGCCACCCTCGGCTTTGCGGCGCTCCACAAACTCTGCCAGTTCTTCCCGAATGGCTTCGTCCATTGGTGGAGCGTCAAAGCTCGAAATGATTTCTTTGAACATGTGGTGGGCGCGCTCGGCTGTCCAAATGCCGCCAGCAACCTCCCACCCTTCATAGTTCTTCCAATCACTCAGGAAAGGTTGATAGAACGCAGTAGTGTAGCGGTCTTGCGTGTGCTGAATGCCGAAGAAATGACCGTCATTGCCAACTGCGCGGATCGCATCAAGCGCGATCTCATCAGGACCGGTGGCGGTCAATTCCGGGTTCATATAACGTTGAATTTGTTGCAGGATTTCGCAGTCCATGATGAACTTTTCCGGGCTTGCAATCAGGCCACCTTCCAACCAACCGGCTGCGTGATACACCATGTTGGTGCCCGATTGTACAGATGCCCAAAGCGAGTTCGAGGTTTCCCAAATAGACTGACCATCGGGCACGTTTGCGGCACAAACACCCGAAGACCGCATCGGCAGACCGTAGAACCGTGCCATCTGACCTGTCATCTGGGTCGAGCGCATGTATTCCGGCGTCCCAAAAGCGGGTGCTCCGGTTTTCATGTCGACATTCGACGTAAATGTGCCGATCACGCACGGAGTTCCCGGGCGCACATATTGGAACAAGGCGATTGCGCAGAGCGCCTCGGCCAGTGACTGGGCCACTGCGCCTGCCATTGTCACCGGTGCCATGGCCCCTGCCAATGTAAACGGAGTCACCACAACCGCTTGCCCGCGTCGCGCCAGCCGCAAACACCCGTCGATCATTGGCTGGTCATGTTTGAGCGGCGACGTAGAGTTTATGTTGGTGTACATGCGCGGGGTGGCCTCGAACTCTTCGTGGCTCAGACCGCCTGCGATGCGCACCATCTCCATCACATCCTCGACGCGTTCCTTGCCCAGAGAATAGGCATGCATGGTTTTGTCGGTCAGCGTCAGCTTGTCATAAAGCACGTCCAGATGCCGTATGCTGGCGTGAATATCGACAGGTTCCACCGGATAACCTCCGGCGAAATGGATGCAGTTGAAATATTGCGTCAGTTTCAACAGATTCCGACACATCTCCCGGTTGCCGGGAACTTTTGTTCCAATCTCCATGTCCCAATAGTTCGGCGGCGACGAGACGTTGCCGAAAACCATGTTCTTTCCGCCGATCTCGATCTTGCGGTCCGGGTTGCGTGGGGTGATTGAAAACTGGCTGGGGGCTTTCGCAACCATCTCCATGACAAAATCGCGACCCATGCGCACATTGTCACCGTCGATGGTGCAGCCCGCCTCGCGCAGGATGCCAATGGCCTCTTCGTTGTAAAACTCGATCCCGATCTCTTCCAGGATACGCATGGCACCATCATGGATCGCTTCTATTCCAGCCTGATCCAACGGTTCCGTGGGATGGTCGATGTTGACGGGCGGATCCCAGGGCATCTGATCGATAGTTGCAGTTCCTCTGCGCGCTGCAGCCCCTGCGCGCCCTCCACCACGGCGCTTGCGTGTTGTTGTCTCGCCCATCAAGGCCTCCATTCCTGCTTACAGCAAGCAAGCCCTGAAGACACGATGATGGCCGCTCCGTCTGCGACAGAATATGTCGGTTTTCTATTTTAAACTGTCGATTGCCGGATTTAACCGCTTACTTGCTGGCCAACCATTCGGGGATATGCCCGATATCGGGCAGGACGACGTCGGCCATGGGTGCCAGCGCCTCTGCTTCGGCCAAACCGGTCAAAACACCTATCGTCATCATCCCGGCAGCGCGCCCGGCTTGGAGATCATGAAGGCTGTCACCGACCATTGCGACCCGCGAAGGATCAACCCCGACATGCGCAGCAAAGGCCAGTAATTGGCCTGGGCCTGGCTTGAAACCATGACCACTGTCGTACCCAGCAATAAAGTCGAAATGCTCGCGAATTCCTGCGGCCTCAAGATGCTGCAAGGCCGGATGTTCACTGTCATTGGTTGCCACACCCAGCTTGATCCCCGCATTCTGCAAACTTTCCAGAAACGGGACCAAAGGAACAGCAGGAGACTGAGGGGCAGCTGCTGCTTCGGCATTCATGAGATCGACGATCTCATCAACCGTCATGCTGTCCACATGCGCGGCCAATACGTCGGCGATTTCCTCAACAGTCGCAGCAATAACGATACT
Organism: Ruegeria sp. BHSB064; assembly: GCF_059613205.1. Lineage (NCBI taxonomy): Bacteria > Pseudomonadati > Pseudomonadota > Alphaproteobacteria > Rhodobacterales > Roseobacteraceae > Ruegeria > Ruegeria sp. BHSB064. The sequence continues at coordinate 10,940 of NZ_JBXWSB010000053.1, read as the reverse complement.
GTCTGCGGTGTATCGCTCTTGTTCCAGATCATAGCCGATTATCTGCCCAAGCTCGGCGGCCCGGGTTTTGTCACCATTTGTCAGTCGCAGCAGCAAAGAACGGCCAAAGCCACCCCATGTGTTTGCAAAATCAAACAGCGTGCCGTCTTTGTCGAAGACGATTGCATCTATCGGCATCATGTTCTCCTGCGGAAGGGGATTTCAGGTCCAATGTATATCAGCGCCGCCGGACAATTCCGTCCTTGCCTGAGCAGGAAGATCGTAGGCGACCGCGTTGGCGTCACAAAACGCCATGACCCAAGAATCGTCAAGCACCAGAAAATCCAACACCGAGGCCAGAAAATCTGGATCCCCTGCGCGATCACGCACATCTTGGATCGAAGCGCCTGTCGAGCCCAAAAAAACAGGCAAAAGCTCGTCATTTCCAACCAGCCAGCCCAGAGCTGTCAGGGCCAGGGTTTCCGCGGATTCGGATGACATCGGCATAAACTGTGCTCAGATCCACTCTTGGAAAGGGTTTGTTAACCAGACTCATAAACACTTTGTTCACGTATGCAATCAACGGTGAACAACAATGTCTGTGCAGGGAACGATCCTTGTCCTCGACGGGGTATCAACCAATCGCATCATGCTGAAGGTTCAGCTGACGGCGGCCTGGTATCACGTGGTACAGGGTGAAAAGCTTGAAGGCCTGTCATCGCTTGTGCGCCGCACCCAACCTGATCTGATTTTGACAGCACAGGCTTTACCCGATGGAACGGCTGCGGATGTCAAAAAGGTTATTGCGACCGTTCCCGGGCTTGAAGATGTGCCGGTCGTTGCCGTTGCTGCGCAAAACGACAGGGACGCGCGGCTGCGTGCTTTGCAGGATGGGCTGGACGATGTACTCACGCATCCTTTTAAGGACACATTACTGCTTGCGCGCATCCGCAGTTTGCTGCGTGCGCATGCTGTCACTCAGGACCTTCAGGTCAGCAACAGTTCACAGCCGGTCGGGTTCAGAGAACCCGCACCCAGCCTTATCCGCCCGCCAAAAACAGCGAAGGTTCATATTCTGACACATGCCGCACAAACCGGCATCCTGTGGCACAACGCGCTCAGCGATCAGCGTCAGTATTCTTTGTCGTGGCACTTGCAATCGAATCTTCAAAGCGTGTTGTCTGGTGCGGTTCCGGACGCCATCGTTGTCGAACTGGGCGCTTATCCGTCTGATCTGAAAGTCCTAGCTGATCTCAGATCGCGTAGCGTTACGCGAAACACGGTTTTGATCGGTGTGCTCAAAGACGACAACGCTGTTCAGGCATCAGAGGCATTAGATCGGGGCGCGGACGCCATCTGTCTCGATGGATTCTGCGCGCAGGAGATCCTGCTTAGGCTGGATAATCAGATCGCGCGCAAAGCCCGGCTGGATCACATGCGTGTATCTCTGAAAAAGGGACTTGCGGACTCGTGGATCGACCCGTTGACCGGGCTGCCTAATCGCCGGTTTGCCATGCGAGCACTGGACCAGATCGCACGCGAATCTGCCCGAACCGGAAGCAGTTTTGCTGTCATGCTGGCCGATCTCGACCATTTCAAAGCAATCAACGATGACCACGGTCACGCCAGTGGCGATCTCGTGCTAAAGCAGGCAGCAGAACGCATGCATAGCGCCCTTGGCTCCAACGGATTTGTCGCCCGTATCGGTGGAGAAGAGTTTATGATCGGGGTTCCAAATGTGACATCCAAACAAGCGATGCAACTCGCTGAGTCTCTCTGTCACAGCATTTGCAGTACCCCGTTTCCGCTCTCGGATCAGGGACCGCAAGTCAACGTGACAGTCAGCGTCGGGATGAAAATATCCCGTGGCCCATTCCCCGATCAAGACTATCCCTCGCCATACTTGGAGAACCTGATTAAGTCCGCTGACACAGCGCTTTATGCGGCGAAAAAAGCCGGTCGCAATCAGGTGAGCGTCCGGCAGAACGCGGCTTAAAACCGATCAGTCCTTTTTCTTGTTTTTATGCGGGCCGCGTTCGACTATGTCTTGCAATCGATCTGCATACGCCTGTCTTTCCTCGTCGCTCATGGCGGCAACCCGCGCCAACCATTGCGTTTGCATAGCCTGCTGCAATGCAGCCGTTGCCTGCGCCTGCTGAAGCAACAGCACTTCAACCGCGCCCGGATCAAAGGGTACCGTGCGCAACGCCTGGCTCATCGCCTCAAAATCCTGTTTGCGGCCTCTGGTTCCTTTTTTGTGCAACCCCGACAGTTCGCCCCGCATCGCTTTGCGATCGTCTTTTGGCAACGCCCGGTACAAGGCCGGTCCAAATCCCGGCGGTGCCTTGGCGTGATCCCCGCCTTTCAGGCGCAACACAGTTCCGACAGCGACGCCAACAATCAACAGATTCAGAGCCAGAGACACAACTAGGACAACGGGCATCCACCGGCGTTTGGGTTTGGGATCAGCGTTCATTCCGTGGTCTCCAGAAAACTCGTGTCATAGCCAAGGTCGGCCACAAGAAAGGTCGTCTCTTGCGTTGTCAGCAGGTTGGCGGGATCGGGTAAAAATGTAGGCGCGGAAAATCCGATCCAGACCCCGGCCGCACTGGCCGCCACAAGGCCACTCAACCCCTGCCAGCCACCCAGATTGCGCACCAACCTGTCCCACAGCGCAGGCCCCGGTTGTTGCGTGGAATTCATGCGCCCCAAGCGCACTGCCTCGGCATCCGTTTGGATGCGCACGGCCAGATCGTCCGGCAGGGTCGGGCGTTGTTGCCGCGCCTGAGCAAACAATTGATCCAGTTCCAGCTTGTCATCCGCCATTGTCATACCCCAGTTCTTCGCGCCGCCCCGCCAGAATGGCAGCCAGACTTCGTTTTCCCCGCGCTGTCAGGCTTTCAACCGCTTCCACGGAAACGCCCATGATCCCGGCAATTTCGGGGTTGGGCAATTCTTCAATATGGCGCAGCACCACCGCTTGTCGCTGTCGCTCGGGCAATTCGGCCAAAGCAATCTGCAATGCGTCCTTGCGCGCCTCGTCCTGCATGCGATCAACCACACTGGCTTGTCCATCTTCAGGCTCGGGAACGTCCGACAGCCTGTCGGGTGTTTTCTTGCGCCGGATGTCCACACACAGGTTCAGCGTCACCCGGTACAGCCAGGTCGAGACTTTGGCCTGACCCGACACCCAATCCGGTGCCATTTGCCACAGCCGCATCATCGCCTCTTGTGTTACATCTTCGGCCTCAGCCCGATTGCCCAACATACGCAATGCGACCGAGTAACACCGTGGACCAAGACGATCCGTAAGAATCCGCGCGGCCTCGGCATTGCCATCGGCAAAGCGCCCCAGCAACGCATCGTCGCTGAGGCTGCCCGCGCTGCACAGCGCATCGCGGGCATCTTGTGGGTGGGAGGTCAGGTCCTCCATCCTGCATCAGCTATCGTCAGCGTCCGAGTTCTGATGCTTTTTCTTGTGGTGCCGCCCCATCTTGTCTTTGGCATCGGCAAATTCCTGTTCCGAGATTCCGCCACTGTTATCCGCGTCCATCCGATCAAACATCTTGTCAGCCCGGCGGGGTTTCGGCAACTCGTCCTGGCTGAGAAACCCGTCTTTGTTCGCATCATTCTTTTCGAACATCTTGGTAACGCGGTCATTTGCCTTTTTCTGCGCAGCGGCTTGCATCTCGTCAAGGCTCAGCTGGCCATCACCATCTGTATCCGCTTGCGTGAAGCGTGCGGCGCGGTGGGCCTCCATTTCTTGCTGTGTCACCTGACCGTCGCCATCGGCGTCGAGCTCTTGAAAGGATACAGGCTCGCGCCCGCCTTTTCCGGCAGCCAGAACAGATGTGCCGGTGACGGCAACTGCGGACAAAACGATGGCCGTGATGAATGTCGCGTTTTTCATTTCGGTTTTCCCTTGTTGACGCGGCCCCAGTGCCGCTGCTCATACCTATTCAAACGCAGCCAAACGGGAATTCCGTCGCAATAAGGTGACATTTTTGAAAATGCGTTCAGAAGCGATTTCTGCGTATTGCGGACCAAGCGTTGCAAAGCGACGCACCCCCCTTTCAAATCCGCCCGTTCAGGCGCATTATCCCGCAAAGATTAATGCGCGAGTTATATTATGATGGATCAGACGATCGACACCGCGACCGAAACAGAGCGTGAAACATGGCCCGCCCTTGTCAAAGGGTTCCGGTGTAAATGCCCCAACTGTGGTGAGGGCAAGCTGTTGCACAGCTATCTCAAGGTCAATGACAGCTGCTCGAATTGCGGGCAAGAGCTGTTTCATCACCGCGCCGATGATGGTCCGGCTTATCTGACCATCCTTCTTGTTGGTCACCTGCTGGCACCTGCTTTGCATGTGTCCTACGTCCATTGGCGGCCAGACCCCTGGACCATGGCCATCGGTTTCTCAATTGGATGCGTTGCCCTGTCGCTGTACCTGCTGCCCCGTTTGAAAGGCGCCGTTGTCGCGTATCAGTGGGCCCGCCGTATGCACGGTTTCGGAACATCCAAGTGAGCCCAATCGGCCGCGTGGCGCAGACATGACAGCAGACAAAACCGCCATCCGTGACGCAGCAACTGTCATCGTGTTGCGGGACAGATGGACCAACCCGTCGATCCTTATGGGTCAACGCGGCTCCAAAGCTGTGTTCATGCCAAACAAGTTTGTGTTCCCTGGCGGAGCCGTTGATCCAGCGGACTCAGAAGTGCCCCTGGCGACCAAGCTGCCCGATCTGTGCCGTAACCGTTTGGCAGAACAGGCCGAGTCCGGATTGCAACATGCGCTGGCCGCCGCTGCCATTCGGGAGCTCTGGGAAGAGACAGGGCTTGTTCTGGGCCAACCGGGTGCTTGGCCAGGTCACGCGCCCGACGACTGGCAGAGTTTTTCCGCCATGGGATACGTGCCATCCGCAGCTGCCTTGCAGTTCGTATTCCGCGCTGTAACACCGCCCGGTCGCCCTCGTCGGTTCGACGCACGGTTCTTTTTGGTCGACGCGGAAGCCCTGCAAGGTGATCTGGACGATTTCAGCCGCGCCTCAGACGAGCTGTCTCACCTGCAATGGGTGCAGTTGGACCGCGCGCGCGATCTTGACCTGCCATTCATCACCGAGGTTGTTCTGGCAGAAATAGCAGCCCGGGTTACAAAACCCGAGCCGCCTGCGTCAGTGCCATTCTATAAGAATGACGAAGAAGCCAATCTGTTTTTGCGTCTCAAGGGCTATCCGATGCCCGATCACGACTGACGGATCGGTTTCACCGCATCCGGCTGACAACCACTGTTACTTCGGGCTTCTTGCCGATTTCGGCCTTGGCGGTCTGCCGCACGATCCGGCGCATCTCGTCTTCCAGCTTGTCGTCATCGCGTAGTGTTTTGGCGGCGGCCCGCATCAGGAACTGGTTCAGATCCTCTTCCAAAACCTCCACCAAAGCCGCGCGTGAAGTTCCGATCTCGGGCAGGCCCATTGTATCGCACCAAGGTTCGCCCAGCGGTTCGTCTTCTTCGTCCAGAACCACAGTAACGGTGACATGCCCGTTGAGGGCCATACGGATACGATCCCGCACCACGCCGTCCAACGCGCCGATCTTGACCGACCCGTCCAAGTATGTACGCCCGGTTTCGACATAATCGACAACAGCCGGGGCGTTACCGCTGAGATCCAGCATGGTGCCGTTCACTGCCAGCACGCCGGTTCTGCCACCATTCTCGGCCAGTTTGACGTGCTCGCGCAGATGACGGTGTTCACCGTGCATCGGGATCACGACTTGCGGGTCCATCAGCGCATGGACCTTCTCAAGATCAGGCCGGTTGGCATGGCCTGATACGTGATAGAGACCCGAGCTGTCATCCACCACATCCACACCCTTTTCGCTGAGCTGGTTCATGATGAAAATCACGCCCCGCTCATTGCCCGGAATGGTTTTCGAGGAAAACAGGAACAGGTCACCCTCGGCCAATTCCAGACCGCGGTACTTGCCGCGCGCGAGTTGCGCGCTGGCGGCCCTACGCTCGCCCTGACTGCCCGTAACGATCAACATCAGGTTCTGACGCGGCAGATCCAGCGCCTCTTCGGCACTGATTACCTTTGGAAAATCCGACAGGATGCCCGTTTCGGTTGCGGCTTCGATCATTCGGCGCATAGCGCGGCCCAACAGGACGACCGACCGCCCTGCCCGCTGACCTGCTTCGGCCAGTGTTTTGACCCGCGCAACGTTTGAGGCAAAGGTAGTAGCCACAACCATGCCTTCGGCGCTTTCGACCAGTTTGGTTATTTCCGGCCCTACTTCGGATTCCGAACGGCCCGTATGGGCCGAGAATACGTTCGTACTGTCGCAGACCAACGCCTTGACGCCGGGCTTGGCGACCTCGGCCCACAAGTCTGGATCAAAAGCCTCACCCACGACAGGGTTCGCATCGAGTTTAAAGTCGCCCGAATGCACGACCCGTCCGGCAGGCGTATCGATGACCAACGCCGCGCTTTCGGGGATCGAGTGCGATACAGGCAGGAAACCAACCGTGAAAGGCCCGACCGAGACCTGTTCGGGCCAGGCAGATACGGTCGTCACCGCCTCGGTCGGGTGCGCGTGCTCTTCCATCTTGCGGCGCGCGATATTGGCCGTGAACGCGCGGGCATAGATCGGCGCGCCCAAAGCTTCATAGCAATGCGCCACGGCACCAACATGGTCCTCATGCGCATGGGTAATAAAGACGCCATCCAGCCGGTCTGCACGCTCTTTCAACCACGAAATATCTGCGTAGATCAGGTCGACGCCGGGTGTTGTGTCCATGTCCGGAAAGGTGACACCCAAATCGACAAGGATCAGGCGCTCCTGTCCGGGTTTGCCATAGCCGTACACATAGGCATTCATGCCAATTTCGCCCGCGCCACCCAGCGGCAGGTAGATCAATCTTTCATTGCTCATGCGGAGCCATTATCCTTGTTATAGCGATGGATCACGGTCAAACCGTGCATCGTCAGATCATCTTCGAATGCATCAAACAGATGTGCGGCCTGTTGGAACAACGGAGCCAACCCGCCTGTAGCAATCACTTTCATCGGAACCCCGGCCTCGCCTTTAATACGCTCGCAAATTTCGCGCACAAGACCCACATAGCCCCAGAACACGCCGGACTGCATGCATTCTACAGTGTTGGTGCCAATCACCTTTTGCGGCTTCGAGATATCAACGTGGGGCAAAGCCGCTGCGGCCAAATGCAATGCCTCAAGGCTCAGGTTAACGCCGGGTGCGATGACTCCACCCACATAGGCCCCATCAGGCGCGACGACATCAAATGTTGTGGCCGTTCCGAAATCCACAACGATCAAATCGCCACCGAAACGATCATAGGCACCTGCCGCATTTACTATGCGGTCGGGTCCGACCTGAGTGCCTTCGTCAACACGAGGTGGGCTGGGCAACAGTGTTTCGGGTTTTCCCACGACCAGTGGTCGACATCCGAAAAAACGATCCGCGAAAACGCGCAAATTGAACACCACGCGTGGCACAGTGGATGAAATGATGACGTCTGTGATCTCGACATCGATCTCGTAGTGTTTCACCAGTGTCGAATACCATGTGAAATACGCGTCCGCAGTGCGGGAATGGTGGGTCGAGGTACGCAGGGTACACAGGAACTTCTCGCCGTCCCAGATCGAGAAAACGGTATTGGTGTTGCCGCAATCAATGGCCAGAAGCATCTAACGCCCCTTTCAGAAATACACGTCTGCCGCGGGAATGCTCACACGGCCTTTGGCGGTGTTTAAGACAAGGTTGCCGCTTGCGTCTACTGTTTCGAAGGTTCCAACCGTCTCTGACGTTCCGGTACGCGCGGTAATGACCTCTCCCAACCGCGCCGCGCGGGCCAGCCACGCGGTGCGGATCGGTTCAAACCCATAGGTGACGAATTGGGTTTCATACCTGGCATAAGCTGCGGCCAGTTCGGTTAGGAAGTCTTCGGGCGAGACATTTGAACCGGTTTCCGACAGCAATGAAACGGGCCGCATCGCACCAGGTTCGACCGCATCCGCGTCAGGTGCATTAGCCAGGTTCACACCGATGCCGATCGCCAGATGCGCAACACCTTGCCCCTGACCAGTGCTTTCCAGCAAGATACCGGCCAGCTTACCCCCGTTCAGCAGGACATCATTGGGCCATTTCAGCGACAGACCGGCCGTTCTTCCGGTCACAGCAACACAGGCGTCGAACAAGGCCAGCGCGGCCACAAAGCTGCGTAGCGCTGCCTGTTCCGGCGCACCTTGCGGCTGCATCAACAAGGTCGCGGCCAGATTACCCATTGGATTGGCCCATGCCCGGCCGCGCCGCCCACGTGCCGCTGTTTGATGATGCGCCATGATCCAGACGGGACCACGCGCAGTGGGCGCAATCCGCGCTGCCTCATTGAGTGTGCTATCAACTTCCTGCACCTCGTGCAGTCCATAGCCTTGGGGCCATTTGGTCATATCAAAAAGGCCCGGTCGCACGACCGAGCCCCTCCTTCCAAGTGTTCAAGACGTTCAGTTGACAAGCGTCGCTGCCGCAGCTGCCGCCGCGCCCTCGACCCCAAACTGATAGAAGATACCGACCAGCATCAGGGCAGCCGAACCCATCAAGGCAACCCACAGCACGGGCGTTGATCGGGTTTCAATCGGATCTTCATTCTCAGCCCCAAAATACATGTAAAACACGATCCGCAGGTAATAGAAGGCACCAATGACGGACGCGATGGCCGAGACGATCACAAGACCGGTCAGACCAGCGCTGACGCCTGCTTGCCAAACGCCAAATTTCGCAAAGAAACCCAGCATCGGCGGCACACCGGCCAGCGAGAACATCAGGATCAGAACGGCAAGGGCTTTGCCCGGATCACGCTTGGAGTACTGGCGCAGGGCGTCAATATCGGTGATCGGTTTGCCGTCACGTTCCATCATCAGAATGAAGGCAAAGGTTCCGATGTTCATGGTCACGTAGATAGCCAGATACATCAGCATCGCCTTGATGCCCAACTCGGTGCCTGCTGCCAGACCGATCAGAGCGTAACCCATATGGGCAATAGACGAGAAGGCCATCAGACGTTTGATGTCGCGCTGACCAATCGCAGCCACCGCACCCAGCAGCATCGACAGAACCGAAAGCAGGACGATCACTTGCTGCCAATCTTTCACAATGCCGCCAAACGCGTCATGCATCAGCCGTGCAAAAAGGGCCATGGCGGCCACTTTCGGCGCGGTCGCGAAGAAGGCAGTAATCGGCGTTGGCGAGCCTTCGTACACGTCCGGTGTCCACATATGGAACGGCACGGCCGAGACTTTGAAGGCAAGACCCGAGATAAGGAAGATCAGACCGAATAGCAGGCCAATCGAAACTTCCCCGGCCTGAACGGTTGTGATGATGCCCGAAAAGAGCGTGGTTCCGGTAAAGCCATAGACCAGCGAGGCACCGTAAAGCAGCAGACCCGAGCTGAGCGCACCCAGAACGAAATACTTCAGACCAGCCTCTGTCGATTTGGCGCTGTCACGACGCAATGCCGCGACAACATAGAGCGACAGCGATTGCAGCTCGAGCCCCATATACAGCGACATCAGATCGCCCGCGCTGACCATCATCATCATACCCACCGCAGCAAGCGCGACCAGCAGCGGATATTCGAAACGCAGCAGATCGCGACGCGCCATGTAATCCTGGCTCATGACCAGAACGGCACCTGCCGAGAGCAGGATGGCGACCTTGGCAAAACGGGCGAACCCATCGTCGACGAACATGCCATTGAAGGCGACGTTGGTGCCCTCGCCTTGTGTGGCAATCCAGATCGCCAGAAGGGCCATCAGACCAGCTGTGGTCCAGACCAGCAAAGGCGCCATGCCGTCTTTCGTCGTATAGACAGCCCCCAAGAGCGCCGCCATCGCGTAGAGCGCCAGAATGATTTCCGGCAGAATAATTGTCAGATCAGCCTGGATCATGTCTCCAAAGCTCCCTTAGTGCGAGGCGGCCGTCTGGGTCGCAGCCTCAGCCGCGGCCAGAGCCGTGTCATAGTTCGAAATCAGCGCGGCAGTGGATTGCCCGATTACATCCGTCACGAGCGACGGGTAAACACCCAGAAGGATGGTCATCACGATCAGTGGGGCAAAGATAAGGCGTTCGCGCGAGCTCATGTCGGTCATTGCTTTCAGGCTTTCCTTGATCAGATCGCCAAAGACCACACGGCGGTACAGCCACAGCGCATAACCGGCCGAAAAGATGACCCCGGTCGCAGCCACAGCCGTCACCCAGGTGTTGACCTGGAACGCACCCATCAGGGTCAGGAATTCACCGATGAACCCGGATGTGCCCGGCAGGCCGACATTGGCCATGGTGAACAGCATGAAGACCAGCGCATAAGCAGGCATCCGAATGACCAGACCGCCATATGCCTCTATATCCCGAGTGTGCATCCGGTCATAAATCACGCCGACACACAGGAAGAGCGCGGCCGAGATGAACCCGTGGCTCAGCATCTGGAAGATCGCGCCGTCGATGCCCTGCTGGTTTGCCGCAAAGATGCCCATGGTCACAAAGCCCATATGCGCAACCGACGAGTAAGCGATCAGCTTCTTCATGTCCTCTTGCACCAGCGCCACCAGCGAGGTGTAGACAACCGCAATCGCAGACATCCACAGCACCAGATCGGTCATCACCGCTGATCCCACTGGGAACATCGGCAGGCTGAACCGCAGGAAACCATAGCCACCCATTTTCAGCAGGATCGCCGCAAGTACGACCGAACCAGCGGTTGGGGCCTGAACGTGAGCATCCGGCAACCAGGTGTGCACCGGCCACATCGGCATTTTCACCGCAAACGACGCAAAGAAGGCTAGGAACATCAAAGTCTGCATACCGCCGACGACATAGACGCCCAGAACGCTGAAGCTTTCCGATGAGAACTGATGGCTCATCAGCGCCTCGATATCCGTGGT